>SKNE01000233.1 GCA_007120675.1 Bacteroidales bacterium | reverse complement strand
TTCAATTGGTTCCTTGCTGTCAACAAAAAGGGTCACGTGGTTGGAGCGCTTCCTGATGCGGTGCGCGCGGCCTTGCGGCGCCGGACGCAAACGCTTCAGCATACGGGCACCATCCACGTAAATGGCTTTTACATAAAGCTCGTTCTCCTCCAGTCGAACCCCTTCGTTTTTTGCCTGCCAGTTAGCGATGGCTGACAGCAGCAGTTTCTCCAGGCGCTGGGCTGCCTCTTTCTTGGTAAAGCGCAAGGTGGCCAGGGCCTGGTTGACCTCTTTGCCCCTGATTAAATCGGCCACCAACCTCATTTTACGGGGAGAGGTGGGGCAATTTCTCAGCCTGGCATAATACTGGCTTTTCTTTTCTTCCTTGATCTTTTCAGCCCTGATATGTTTTCGTAATCCCATGATTCAATCTTATTTATTTTTTGGACTTATCTTTTTTACCGGCATGGCCCCTGAAGATCCTTGTGGGTGCAAACTCACCCAGCTTGTGCCCGACCATGTTTTCAGTGATATAGACCGGGATGAACTTGTTGCCGTTATGCACCGCAATGGTCAAACCGACAAACTCGGGAGATATCATGGAAGCCCTCGACCATGTTTTGATCACCGACTTCTTGCTGCTGGCCGCCATAGCCAGTACTTTTTTCTCCAGCTTGTGATGGATATAGGGTCCTTTTTTCAGTGAACGACTCATATCGTTGATTTTTTCCTGTTAGCAATGATTATTTTTTCCTTCTTTCGAGGATGAGCCTGTTGGAGGCTTTCTTCCTGTTCCGGGTCTTGTATCCTTTGGCTGGCAATCCTTTGCGACTCCTGGGGTGGCCTCCGGATGCACGGCCTTCTCCACCGCCCATGGGGTGGTCAACCGGGTTCATCACCACCGGACGCGTACGCGGCCTGCGGCCCAGCCACCTGCTGCGCCCCGCCTTACCCGACATCTCGTGCATGTGGTCAGGATTCGATGTGCTGCCAATGGTCGCCTTGCAGGTGACCAGCACCTGGCGAATTTCACCGGAAGGGAGCTTCAGGGCAGCATATTTCCCTTCGCGGGAGGTCAGCTGGGCATAAGTACCCGCACTGCGGGCCATTTTCCCACCCTGGCCGGGCTGCAGCTCGATGTTGTGCACAACACTGCCAAGGGGCACATCACGCAAAAACAGGGTGTTGCCAACATCAGGGGTGGCCTTCTCACCCGACATGACTGTCTGGCCCACCTGCAAGCCCACGGGAGCTATGATGTACCGCTTCTCTCCGTCGGCATAGTGCAGCAAAGCAATGCGTGCCGACCGGTTCGGATCGTACTCGATGCTATTTACTGTAGCGGGAATGCCATCCTTGTTGCGTTTGAAGTCGATGACCCTGTAACGCTTTTTGTGACCGCCACCCACATAGCGAACGGTCATTTTGCCCTGGTTGTTCCTGCCGCCCGACCTGTGTTTGGAGCGGAGCAGGCTTTTTTCAGGTTGTGTGCTGGTTATATCATCAAAAGCGCTGATCACTTTGTTGCGCTGTCCTGGTGTCGTGGGTTTAAACTTTTTTAAAGCCATGAGTCCTTAAATATTGCTGTAAAAATCGATTGTCTGACCTTCGTGAAGTGTCACTATGGCCTTTTTGTAACTGTTCTTTCTGCCTGACTGAAAACCGGTCCGGGTGTACCTGGTTTGGCGCTTACCCAGGTAAATCATGGTATTCACCGAGGCAACCGACACATCGTACATATCCTCCACGGCTTTCCTGATCTGTGTCTTGGTGGCGCGCTTGTCCACGATGAAGCCATAGCGGTTGGGGTACTTTTCGGTGATCGCCGTCATCTTCTCGGTGATCAATGGCTTAATCAATACTTCCATTTCATTGTCTGTTTATGGGTCGATCTTCTTCCAACCCGATGCTTAAGATTCCTTTTTCGCTAATACCTTGTCAATCTCCTGCAGTGAGCCTTCCATCAGCAACAGTTTGTCTGCATGCAGAATCATATAGGTGTTGAGCTGGGAAGCCCTGCATACAAAAGCCCTAGGAATGTTCCGGGACGATAGTTGTATACCCCTGTCACTGTCGGGTAAGACCAGGAGGGACTTCTTTCCTTCCATGTCCAGCGCCCTGAGTATCTCCAGGTATTGCCTGGTCTTTGGCTCCTCCATGCTGAAGTCCTCCAGCACGATCACCTGGTCCTCTTTTGCCTTATAGGAAAGGGCTGATTTTCGTGCCAGGGCCTTCACCTTCTTATTGATCTTAAAACGGTAATCCCTGGGTTTGGGACCAAACACCACGCCTCCGCCACGCAGCAGGGGCGACTTGATGTCGCCAATGCGGGCGGCGCCTGTGCCTTTCTGCCGGCGCAGCTTGCGTGTGCTGCCTTTGATCTCATTACGCTCCTTGGTCTTGTGCGTGCCTTGCCTCCTGCTGGCCAGGTGATGTTTCACGTCCAGGTAAATGGCGTGATCATTGGGCTCAATGCCAAAAATCTCCTGGTTCAATGCTACGGTCTTGGCTGTTTTGCTGCCATCGATATGATATACTGCTAACTCCATCTCTCCAAAATTAAGTATGATCCATTGGGCCCGGGTACGGAGCCTTTAACAATAACAAGATTCTTTTCCGGAATCAGGCGCATGATCTGCAGGTTAATCATCTTGACCCGCTGGCCACCTGTCCGGCCACCCATGCGCATCCCTTTGAACACTCGGCTGGGCCATGAAGAGGCACCCAGTGACCCGGGTGCACGAAGGCGGTTGTGCTGACCATGGGTCGCCTGCCCCACACCGGCAAATCCGTGTCGCTTCACCACGCCCTGAAATCCTTTTCCCTTACTTATGCCCACCACATCAATAAATTCTCCTTCAATAAATATATCGGCTGTGAGCACATCACCAAACTCCTTGCGGGCACCAGGCTCGAAACGTGTAAACTCGGCCAGCATCTTTTTTGGTGTGGTCTTGGCCTTGGCAAAGTGACCCCTTAAAGGCTTGCTGGTGATCTTTTCGCGCTTCTCGTCAAAAGCCAGCTGGATGGCTTCATAACCATCCTTCTCCTTGGTTTTGATCTGCGTGACAACGCAGGGACCAGCTTCTATCACCGTGCATGGAATATTTTTTCCAGAGGCATCAAACAGGCTGGTCATCCCTATTTTCTTTCCAATTAATCCTGACATTTCCTTGTCCTTTTATCTTTTTGGCAATCCTGAATAACAACGTATTATCAGACCTTGATCTCCACTTCAACCCCGCTGGGCAGCTCAAGCTTCATGAGTGCATCGACGGTCTTGGACGAAGAGGAGTAGATGTCCATCAGCCGCTTGTAAGAGCACAACTGAAACTGCTCCCTGGACTTTTTGTTGACAAATGGTGAGCGCAGCACGGTGAATTTCTTCTTGTTGGTGGGCAGCGGAATGGGCCCGTTGACAACCGCGCCAGTGGTCTTCACCGTCTTAACGATCTTCTCGGCAGACTTGTCCACCAGGTTATAATCGTACGATTTCAGTTTGATTCGAATTCTGTGACTCACTGTGTATAATTTTTGAATGAATGGATTGATTAATTCACACCAAATAGTTTCTCGATGATGCCTTCGGCTATGTTGGGGGGTACCTCATCAAAATGACTGAACTCCATGGTTGAAGTGGCCCTTCCGCTGGTCAGTGTGCGCAGGGAGGTCACGTAACCAAACATTTCGGCCAGTGGCACCTTGGCATCCACCACCTGCAGGTTCACCCTTGAAGACATGCCGTCCAGCTGGCCGCGGCGGCGGTTAATGTCGCCCACCACATCGCCCAGGTATTCTTCCGGGGTGACCACTTCAAGCCTCATGATGGGCTCCAGCAATTTGGATCCCGCTTTTTTACAGGCATGCCTGAAAGCCATCTTGGCGGCCAGCTCAAAAGAGAGGGCGTCTGAATCCACACTGTGGTAGGAGCCATCCAGCAGCTTCACTTTGAGGTTATCCAGGGGAAACCCGGCCATCACCCCATTCTGCATGGCCATCCTGAACCCCTTCTCTACCGATGGGATATATTCTTTGGGCACATTGCCCCCCTTGACCTCATCCACAAACTGCAAGCCAGGCACCCCGTCATCGGCGGGACCCAGTTCCACCACGATATCGGCGAACTTACCGCGTCCACCGGTCTGCTTCTTGTATACCTCCCTGTGCTCCACCGTAGCGGTGATGGCTTCCTTGTAGGCCACCTGGGGGGCACCCTGGTTGGCCTCCACGCGGAATTCGCGCACCAGGCGGTCGAGCAAAATCTCCAGGTGCAGTTCACCCATGCCGCTGATGATGGTCTGGCCGCTGTCCGGATCGGTCTTCACCACAAAGGTGGGATCCTCCTCGGCCAGCTTGCCCAGGGCCATGTTCAGCTTATCCAGGTCGGCCTGCGTCTTGGGTTCAACTGCCACGCTGATCACCGGTTCGGGAAAGCTCATGGACTCCAGCAGAATAGGGTGTTTCTCTTCACAAAGGGAGTCACCCGTATGGATGTTTTTAAATCCAACGGCAGCCCCGATATCTCCCGCTTCAATCATTTCGATGGGGTTCTGCTTGTTGGCATGCATCTGCAAAATGCGTGAGATGCGTTCCTTTTTATTCGTAGAGGCATTGAGCACGTAAGATCCCGCCTTGAGGCGGCCGCTGTATACGCGGAAAAATGCCAGGCGGCCCACAAAGGGGTCCGTGGCAATTTTGAAAGCCAGGGCAGCAAAGGGTTCTTCTGCACTGGCTTTACGGATCTCCTGACGATCATTTTTTGGGTTCACCCCTTCGACGGATTCCACATCCAACGGGGCGGGCAGAAACTTCACCACTGCGTCAAGCAGTGCCTGTATCCCTTTGTTTTTGAAGGCCGACCCACACAGAACCGGCGTGATGCGGCGCTCGATGGTGGCCCTGCGTATGATGCTGACCATCTCCTCCTCAGAAATGGCCTCCGGGTCCTCAATGAACTTTTCCAGCAGCTCTTCGCTCTCCTCGGCACAGCCTTCCACCAGCAAAGTGCGCTGTTCACGCACCAGTTCGAGCAGGTCCTCCGGGATGGGCACCTCCACAAAGCTGGTACCCAGCGTATGTTCTTCCCATACGTAAGCCTTGTTGGTGATCAGGTCAACCACTCCCCTGAAATCCTCTTCAAACCCGATGGGTATCTGAAGGGGCACGGCATTCATGCCCAGGCGCTCCCTGATCTTTTCCACCACGGCAAAAAAATCGGCCCCGGCACGGTCCATCTTATTGATGAAGCTGATGCGGGGCACCTTGTATTTGTCGGCCTGTCGCCAAACGGTTTCCGACTGGGGCTCAACGCCACCAACGGCGCAGAAGAGCGCGATGGCTCCATCGAGCACCCGCAGGCTCCGTTCCACCTCAACGGTGAAATCCACGTGGCCGGGGGTGTCGATGATGTTGACCTTATACTGTTTATCCCGGTAATTCCAGAAGGTAGTGGTGGCCGCAGAGGTGATGGTGATCCCACGCTCCTGCTCCTGCACCATCCAGTCCATGGTGGCAGCACCATCATGGGTCTCCCCCAGGCGATGGTTTACACCGGTATAGAACAATATCCGCTCGGTAGTGGTGGTCTTACCTGCGTCGATATGGGCCATGATGCCGATGTTGCGCGTGTATGTGAGATCCCTGGGCATTGGTAGTAACTGCGGCTCTTATGCTTGATTAAAATCTGAAATGTGAGAAGGCTTTGTTGGCATCCGCCATGCGGTGGGTGTCTTCCTTACGTTTGAAGGCGCCACCCTCTTCCTTGCTGGCGGCGATGATCTCACCGGCCAGCTTGGCGGCCATCCCTTTCTCGTTGCGCCTGCGGGCAAAAGAGATCAGGTTCTTGATTCCAACCGACAATTTCCTGTCAGGCCGGATCTCTGAAGGGATCTGGAAGGTAGCCCCCCCGATGCGGCGGCTGCGCACCTCCACGGCCGGGGTCACATTGGCAAGCCCCTTCTTGAATAACTCAAGCCCGTCTTCCTTGGTTTTCTCCGAAACAATGTCAATGGCTTCGTAGAAAATCTCGTATGCCAGGTTCTTTTTGCCCCTTAACATCAAATTGTTCACAAAACGGGTCACCAGGGTATCATTGAACCGGGGATCCGGGAGCAATATGCGCTTCTTTGGTTTTGACTTTCTCATGGGTTGTAGAGCTTTTATTCTGCTGGATCAACTATTTTTTCTCCTTGGGCCTCTTGGTTCCATACTTTGAACGACGCTGGTTACGCCCTTCCACACCGCTGGTATCCAATGCTCCGCGCACAATATGGTACCTCACACCGGGCAGGTCCTTTACCCTGCCACCACGTATCAGTACAATGGAGTGTTCCTGCAGGTTGTGCCCCTCACCGGGGATGTAGGCGTTCACCTCTTTTCCGTTGGTGAGCCTCACCCTGGCTACCTTGCGCATGGCCGAATTCGGCTTCTTGGGCGTGGTGGTATAAACACGCACACATACGCCGCGGCGCTGGGGGCAAGAATCCAAAGCGGGTGACTTACTCTTATAAGTAACCTTTTGACGTCCCTTGCGAACCAATTGTTGAATTGTTGGCATACTGAAATCTCAATTAAGGTAAAAACTTCGTTTTTATTCCGTTAAATCACTTCCTTCCCATTTTTGGGAGTGCAAAGGTAGGATGTTTTTTTTGAAAACCAATAACTGCAGGGAAATAATTTTGCTCCAGGCCGCCTGCAGGGGGCCCCAAAAACAATGCACCCCCAAAATTTGGGGGCACAAAGGTAGCGTTTTTTTATGTTTTTTTAAGAATAATCGGCGGGGGATCAGTAACGGTAGGCAGCACGTTCCATTTCACCCACGTTGCGGAAGGGCCTGGGGGGGTCCAGGTGCTTGTCCAGGAAACGATAGATCTCAAAGCGTATGTCGCGGCCCATCCGATGATCCATGCGATCAAAGGAGTGTCCGCCCGGAACCTCATCATAAATGCGGTATTCAAAATCCTTGTTATGGGCCTTCAGGGTGTTAATGAGGTTTTCCACTTCCAGCACGTGCACATCCTCGTCATTGGTGTTGGTGTGAATCAGCAATGGCACGTCCAGCTTGTGTGCATGATAGACGGGCGAGCGGCGCCTGTACTCCTCAATGTTCTCGTGCACGGCCTGACCAATGTGGTGGTCTGCAGCAAAAAGGTCCATCTCATAGGCCGGTCGCTTGTAACCCATGCGTGCAACCAGGTCGCTCACTGGCACACCGGCAAATACGGCCTTATACGAATCGGGGTGCTCAAAGGCATTCATGAGCGATATCATTCCCCCGTGACTCCAGCCAATGAGTCCCACCCGGCGGGGATCCACCATGGAGTAGTTATCCAGCATCATCAGCATGCTCTCGTGTACGTCATCATTTTCCAGTCCCCCGTAATCGATCAGCTGATGGTGGTACTTGCCGTAACCGGTGCTGCCCCTGTACTCAGGCGCCACAACGATGTATTGCTGGGCCATCAGCTCCCTGATGATGTGCGTGTAATAAGTGTTGAAATCGCCGTGCACGCCCCCATGTGAAAACACCAGCAAAGGATACTTCCTGGAAGGGTCAATGTCCTTGGGAATAAACACATAAGTCCAGAACTTGATGGGGTTACGCCCCAGCAGGGTGGTGGACTGTTCAGCTCCCCTGGGCGGGGGACCGGCCATAAACAGCTTGTCTATGTACGCCACATCACCCACCACCTTGTGCCACATCACGTCGTCGATGGCTTTTTCAAGCACATCAAAACGATAGCGCAGGTCACGGATCTCTTCCAGGAGCTGTTCGTTGCTGACTTGTGCGTGGGTGCCGTGAATCGTCAGCAGGTTCATAAACAGGCATGCGATGATCAAAAGATAAGGTGTTTTCATTGTTGACAGGTGCGTTTGCATTGTTCGTTTTGTTTGTGTTTTCATGCCGGTGCCCGGGCATGCCAATCCATTTCTCAACCGCTTTCAGGGGCTAAAGATATGAAGTATTTCACAAGGTGTCAAACAGGATCAACACCACCAGCGGGTAAGGGCCCGGCAAAAGCAAGCGGTTACTGCAGCGCTTAATGACCTGCCAAAAAGCGTATCTTTGCAGGCTGCGGCGAGGGGTGGCGTTCGCTACCGAATCACAGACATTATATTATGGTATGGTCGATTTTCTGAAAGATCTGAATGAGGTGCAAAAGGAAGCGGTGCAAAGCACCGAAGGGCCGGTCATGGTGATCGCCGGGGCGGGGAGTGGCAAAACACGGGTGCTGACCTACCGGCTGGCCTATTTGCTGAGCAAGGGCGTCGCCCCTTACCACATCCTGGCCCTCACATTCACCAACAAGGCCTCCCGCGAGATGCGCGGGAGAATCGCGGGACTGGTAGACCCCTCAATGGCCAAAGGCCTCTGGATGGGCACCTTCCACAGCATTTTTGCAAGGATACTGCGGGCCGAAGCGGAAAAACTGGATTACCCCAGCCAGTTCACCATATATGACACCGAAGACTCCAGGCGGGTCATCAAAAAAATTGTCAAGGAACAAAACCTGGACGATAAGACTTATGCCCCTGCCTATGTGCTCAACCGCATCTCCAACGCGAAAAACAACCTGATATCGGCCGAAGATTACAACACGGACATAGAGATCCAAAGCCATGACAGGCAGTCGCAAAAGCCCAAAACAGGCTTGATCTACACCCTTTACCAGCAAAAACTCAGGCGCTCGTCCGCCATGGACTTCGACGACCTCCTATTCAACACCAATGTGCTGCTAAGGGACTTTCCCGATGTGCTTTACAAATACCAGCAGCGCTTCCGGTACATCCTGGTGGATGAGTACCAGGACACCAATTTTTCGCAATACCTCATCATCAAGAAACTGGCCGCAAACAACGAAAACATTTGCGTAGTGGGCGATGATGCCCAAAGTATCTATGCATTCAGGGGGGCCAACATTCGCAACATCCTCAACTTTAAACAGGACTATCCGGATCTCCAGTTGTTTAAACTGGAGCAAAATTACCGCTCCACCCAGCACATCGTATCAGCCGCCAACAGTGTAATCGCCCACAACAAAAACCAGATCCACAAAAGCATATGGACCAATAACTCCGCCGGCGAAAGGGTGCGCATCATGCAGTGCGCCAATGAGGGGGACGAAGCCCTGTGGGTGGCATCCCAGGTGTTCGAGCAGATCCAGCAAAACCAGCTGCCCAATAAAGCCTTCGCCGTCCTCTACCGCACCAATGCCCAGTCCAGGGCCCTGGAGGAGGCCATGCGCCGGATGAATATCCCCTACCGCATCTATGGGAGCGTATCCTTTTACCAGCGAAAGGAGATCAAGGACCTGCTGGCCTATTTCCGCCTGATCATTAACCCCATGGACGATGACGCGATGTTGCGCATCATCAATTTCCCCGCAAGGGGCATTGGAGCCACCACGGTCAATAAGCTGATGGCCGCCGCAGGCGATAAGAGGGTTTCCCTGTGGGAACTGGCGCAGGACCCCACGACCCATCAGCTGAAAATCGGACCGGGGATCCTCAGAAAGGTGGAGGACTTCATCAACCTGATCAAAAGCTTTGCCACCCGCCTTTACAAAATCAATGCCTATGAGATGGGGGAGCTGGTATTGAACAAGTCGGGCATACGCAAGCTGTATTTTGACGATGGCACACCGGAAAGCCTTAACAGGCGAGACAATGTGGAAGAACTCCTGAGTGGTCTCAAGGATTTTTCGGACCAACCACCGGATAAGGAGGAGGGGGAAGAGGCGGGGAGCATGCGCACACTGGATGAGTTCATGCAGGACATCGCCCTGCTGACGGACGCCGACACGGAAGACGATAAGCAGGATGACAACAGGGTGTCGCTGATGACCATCCATGCAGCCAAAGGCCTGGAGTTCCCTTATGTATACATCACAGGGGTGGAGGAAAACCTTTTTCCCTCCCAGATGTCCATCAACACCCAGGCAGAGCTGGAAGAGGAGCGCCGCCTGTTTTATGTGGCCCTGACACGTGCCATGCGGATGGCCACCATCATTTATGCCCAGACACGTTTTCGCTACGGGAATTTCAATATCTGTGAGCCCAGCCGTTTCATCGATGAGCTGGACCCTGCCTATACCCTCTACCTGGGTGCGCCCAAAAGGGCTGATTTGCGATCTGCCGCCAGCCAAAGCTTTACAGAAAGCCGGCAACGATTCAAAAAAATCACGGAAGCCTTCGACAGGCAGATGGAGAAACCCCGGGAGAGAAGCAGTCCGGCCGACAGCAGCGGTTACGCCATATTGGACCCCACCAGCCTTGAGCCCCAAATGAAGATCAAACACCAGCGTTTTGGCCTGGGGACAATCATATCGCTGGAGGGAAGCGGTCAAAGTGCCAGGGCCACGGTCCAGTTCGGCGGTGCCGGCAAGAAACAACTGCTGCTCAAGTATGCCCGGCTTAAGATAGTGGATCATTAGCAGGCTATCGATTTATTTCTTACCTTTGCGGCAGACTCTACGACACACCGTTCTGCATCCTACCCCCCTCACAGCAGGCAGGCGGACCGGCAAGCAAATCAGTCAACAACTAATCTTTACGCAAACAATCATTTATTACCAGCCTATTTATGGAATACAACACCTCCCGATCAAAGATGACCATATCGGAGTATGGTCGGAACATACACAAGATGATAGAGTATATCATGTCCTTCGAAGACCGTGACAAAAGGAACCAGCTGGCGCAGGCAACCATCAATGTGATGGGACAGCTCAACCCCCATTTGCGGGACGTGAACGATTTCAAGCACAAGCTGTGGGACCACCTCTTCATCATGTCGAACTTCAAGCTTGACGTGGACTCCCCCTACCCCATTCCATCACCGGAAACCCTGTCGCGAAAGCCTGAACCGCTCCAGTATGCAAGCGACAAAGTCACCTTCAAGCACTATGGCCGGCACATCGAGCGCATCATTGAAAAGGCCTGCGAACTGGAAGACGGCCACATGAAGGATTCACTGGTTCAGCTCATCGCCAACCACCTGAAAAAGTCTTACCTCACCTGGAACCGCGAAGACGTGACAGACGAGGAGATCGCCGAGCACCTGGCCATCCTTTCGGGGGGACGTCTCAGTCTGCAAAAAGACGTGAAGTTGCACGAAACGGACGATATCCTGTCGAAAAACAAAAAGAAAAAATACCAGGGAAAACCGGGAAGCAACAAAAACTACCCACAGAAAAGCAGGAAGAATTAGCCGACCTGTTTTGTTTCAGAAAAACAGCAGGAAATGGGATCTTTTGAAATAACAGGAGGGCATCAGCTCCAGGGTGAAATCATTCCGCAGGGGGCCAAGAACGAAGCCCTGCAAATCATCTGTGCCACCCTGCTCACCCAGGAGGAAGTGGTACTGGATAATATCCCGCGCATCCGTGATGTGCTCAAGCTGATCGACCTGCTGGCCGATTTCGGCGTGAAGGTGAAGCAACTGGGTGATCACACTTACAGTTTTAAGGCTGACCACGTGCAAATAGGGCTGCTGGGGGACCCGTCTTTTGCCAGGAAAGTAGCCCAGCTGCGCGGGTCAGTGATGATCGTTGGCCCCCTGCTGGCCCGTTTTGGCCAGGCATCCATCCCAAAGCCCGGGGGCGACAAGATCGGTCGCAGGCGTCTTGACACCCATTTCCTCGGACTGGAAAAACTGGGTGGCCGTTTCCTGTATAATAGCGACACCCAGATCTATCAGATTGAAGCCGGCAAGCTGCAGGGCTGCTATATCCTGCTGGATGAGGCGTCCGTTACCGGGACCGCCAATGTGGTCATGGCAGCCACCCTTGCCAGGGGCAAAACCACCATTTACAATGCTGCCTGCGAACCCTATATACAGCAGCTTTGCAGGATGCTCAACCGCATGGGGGCAAAGATAGCCGGCATTGGATCCAACCTCCTTGAGATAGAAGGGGTTGACCACCTGGAAGGGTGCAAGCACCGCATGCTGCCCGACATGATTGAAATTGGCAGTTTTATCGCCATGGCCGCCATGACCCGGTCTGAGATCCGGATAAAGGAGGTTGGTTATGAGCACCTGGGAATCATACCCAATGTGTTCAGAAAGCTGGGTGTGGAGATTTTGCGGTCGGGGGATGACCTGCTGATCCCTGCCCAGGACAGCTACGAAGTGGACACCTTCATAGATGGCAGCATACTGACCGTCAGCGATGCCCCCTGGCCGGGCTTCTCTCCCGACCTTTTGAGCGTCGTCCTGGTGTTGGCCACACAAGCCAGGGGCAGTGTGCTGGTCCATCAGAAAATGTTTGAAAGCAGGCTGTTCTTTGTTGACAAACTGATCGATATGGGTGCCCAGATCATACTTTGTGATCCGCACAGGGCCACGGTAATCGGCCTTGACCGCAAGTACCCGCTAAAACCCCTGGAAATGGTATCGCCGGATATCAGGGCAGGCGTCGCCCTGCTCATTGCCGCCCTCAGTGCCAAAGGCAGGAGCATCATCCATAACATTGAACAAATTGACAGGGGATACCAGTTCATTGATAAGCGACTGCAGCAGATCGGGGCACAAATCAAACGCATTTAACCCCCTCCCACAAAAAAAACTGACAAAATGACCACTATCAGTGGTCTGGCAAAGCTTTTGTTAAAGCTTCCGAAGCCTTTGTTTAACCCATAAATCGCGCTTGGTTATGAGCAAAAAGAAGCAGGAGAAAAGAAAGACAGACAAGGAACAGGTGGATCAGGCCGCCGTCAATGGCGGCCGGGATAAGGCAGGCAGTGAACGCCAGGATGAGACTGCGGGGCAGCAGGGCACAAAAGACAGTGCGGCAGACAGTGATCCGCAAACTGACGAAATAGCAGTCTACCAGGAAAGGATAGAAACCCTTGAATCACAATTGGATGAATCGAGGGACAAATTTTTGCGCCTATTCTCAGAGTTTGATAATTTCCGCAAGCGGGTCGGCAAAGAGCGCATTGAACTGGCGAAAACCGCCGCGGAAAGCGTTATCACAGCCCTTTTGCCCGTCCTGGACGACCTGGAGCGCGCCAGCCAGGTGAAGTCCAGGGATGAATTGGGTGCAGATGATGGCGTTCAACTGATCTTCAATAAGTTCAAGAGCATACTCAGGCAAAAGGGCGTGGAAGAGGTTCCTGCTCAAGGGCAGGCTTTTGACACCGATTACCATGAGGCCATCACCCATGTGCCTGCCAGTGATGATCAGCAGAAAGGGATGGTGGTGGAGGAAGTGCAAAAAGGGTACATGCTGAACGGCAAAGTGATACGCTTTGCCAGGGTCGTGGTGGCCAACTGAAAACAATGATTGTCAACCAGGATAGCCAATACATATGTCGAAAAGAGATTATTACGAGGTGCTGGGCGTGTCGCGCGATGCAAAGCCGGAGGAGATCAAGAAAGCCTACCGGCAAAAAGCGCTGAAGTACCATCCGGACAAGAACCCGGGTGACGCGACCGCCGAGGCCAAATTCAAAGAAGCCGCCGAAGCCTACGAGGTGCTTCGTAACCCCGACAAGAAGTCACGTTACGACCAGTACGGGCACGCCGGCATGGGCAACAACTTTGGCGGTGGCGGCTTTGGCGGGGGCATGTCCATGGAGGATATATTCAGCCAGTTTGGCGACATATTTGGCGGTGCCTTTGGTGGCGGGTTCAGCGGTTTTGGCAGCGGGGGCAGCAGGCGGGGCAGCCGCCGGGTGAACAGGGGGTCTAACCTGCGCATCAAAGTCAAGCTGAACCTGGAAGACATTTTGAAGGGCGCAGAAAAACGTATCAAGGTCAATAAGTATGTCGCCTGCTCCCCCTGTCGCGGCACAGGAGCCAGGGACGGCAGCGCCTTTACCACCTGCTCCACCTGCCAGGGTGCGGGAAGGGTGACACGGGTGGCCAACACTTTCCTGGGCCAGATGCAAACCACCTCCACCTGCCCCAGCTGCGGGGGTGAGGGACAGAGCATCCAGGACAAATGCTCCTCCTGCTATGGCAACGGCATCGTCAAAGAACAGGAGGTGATCAGCATCAACATACCACCAGGGGTGGAGAATGGCATGCAGCTTTCACTCAGCGGCAAGGGGAATGCCGCCGCAAGGGGTGGGGTGAGCGGCGACCTCATCGTGGTCATTGAGGAAGTACCCCATCCCAAGCTGATAAGGGATGGTCAAAACCTGCTTTACGACCACCACATCAGCTTCCCCGAAGCAGCCCTGGGAACCGGTATAGAGGTGCCCACCCTGGAGGGTAAGGCGCGGATAAAGATTGATGCCGGAACACAGCCGGGGAGGGTGCTGCGCCTCAAAGGAAAAGGCTTGCCCTCGGTGAATGCCTACGGCAGGGGCGACCTGCTGGTGAACATCAACATCTGGACACCCCAGAAACTGAGCAACGAAGAAAAAGCGATGTTGGAAGGGCTGCGCGAGGCCGAAAACTTTCAGCCAAAGCCCAGGCAAAGCGACAAAAGCTTTTTTGAGCGCATGAAAGACGTTTTCCAATAGGCCTCATGGCCTGACGGCCTTTACAGATACCCGGCACAACGTGAAACAGATCACCCGCACAAGAAGCACGTCAAACACATAATACCAGGAACAAACGCATGTCCCCCATACTGGCAGCCGAAGAAATCAGCAAACAGTACAGCCATCACAGGGCGCTGAACAGGGTGAGCCTTGAGGTACCGGAACAAAGCATCTTCGGACTGCTGGGTCCCAATGGAGCGGGAAAAACAACCCTGATCCGCATCATCAACCAGATCATCGGGCCCGATGAGGGGCGGATCACCTTCCAAAATGAAAGCCTGAAGGCCAGGCATGTGCGCCAGATAGGGTACCTGCCCGAAGAGCGCGGACTGTACAAGAAGATGGCGCTTGGTGAACAGGCCATCTACCTGGCCAGGCTGAAAGGGCTCAGCCGGCACGAGGCCAGGAAACAACTCAAAGGCTGGTTTGAAAAGTTCGACCTGACCCCCTGGTGGGATAAAAAGGTGGAAGAGCTCTCGAAAGGGATGCAACAGAAGATGCAGTTCATCATCACCATTCTCCACAAGCCGCGATTGCTGATCTTTGACGAGCCGTTCAGCGGATTCGACCCCATCAACGTGAACCTGCTGAAATCGGAAATACTGGACCTGCGGCGGCAGGGTGCCACCATCATTTTCTCCACACACAACATGTCCTCCGTGGAGGAGCTCTGTGACCACATAGCCCTGATCAACAAATCGGAAAAAATCCTTGAGGGGGAAGTGGACCAGATCAAAAAAGCCTTTGCCAGCCGGATTTATGAAGTGGAACTGGAGGGTCTCCGGCACGAACCCGCCGCCCTGCTCGATGATGGGTTTGAACTCATCCGGTCGAAGGTCAAAAACGGGGTGACCACATGGCGGGTTAAACTGACAGCCCGGTCAAGCACCAACGATTTGTTACAAAGACTGCTTCCCTCGGCCAGGCTCCTCGGCTTTAAAGAACTAACCCCCAGCATGAACGATATTTTTATCAAAAAAGTCAGCGGTCAGTTCCCCGCAGAAAAAGACGGCGAAGGAGCGACAAATGATGGCGACAAGGGGACTGATCCCTCAACACCATGCGGGTCACAGGCCCCTTAAAGCAGCATGTAAACCAATGAGTATCATCAGTACCATAATCAGAAGGGAGT
>SKNE01000173.1 GCA_007120675.1 Bacteroidales bacterium | reverse complement strand
TTCACCACCCTGCTGGCCAGGGTCTTCCCCAATCCCGCCACAGACAGGCTCCATCTTGGCTTTAACAACCAAAGCGAGGGCCGTGTGGTGGTGCGCCTCTTTTCGCCACAGGGACAAGTGGTGAAGGAGAGGGAGGTGCCGGAGACCGGCGATTTTGAAACGGTCTTCAGGCTAAACCACCTGCGCGGGGGACTCTACTACCTGAAGATCTTCAGCGAAGAGGACATCCCGGTGTGGCCGGTGATGATCAGTCCGCAGCGATGATGACGGCCCCGAAGCGACGGTGGCGCGGCCCAGCAGTGATGATGACCGGCCCCGAAGCGACGGTGGCGCGGCCCAGCAGTGATGGTGGCACGGCCCTGCTGCGATGATGGGGCCCCTGTGACGGTGGTGGCGGCCCTGTAACAACGATAGTGGCCCCACGGCGGTGATAACGGCCCAGCAGCAACTGATAACAGCCCTGCGATGATAATGGCCGCCCCGAAGCGATTATAACAACTCCCTGCAGGCAGGCGGTTATCCCCCCATCGCACAGACAAAACCCACGGTCCCATTACAGATTAAGGCGTCACACCCCATGGTATGACGCCTTATCTTATGTGTTGCGGATCAAGGTCCGCAAACCGTTGTTTTCCTTCGTAACGCTACTTCCCGTGCATCACCTGCACCCGTTCCACATGTACACCCTGGCCGGTCACGGCGCGCACCATGTAAGTGCCCTCCGGCAAGCGGCCCAGGTTCAGCTGATGATGCTCCCCGTGAGCTGCCTGGCGCATCACGAGCTGGCCGGAGACATTGTATACCGACACCTCGTGTATGCGTGCACTGGCGTGGATGTTCAGGTAGGAGGCCACGGGGTTGGGGAAAATCCGGATTGACGTTTCATTCACCTCGGGAACGCTGGTCTCGCCCAGTTTCTCTACCTCCACCTGCGACATCAGGAGGCGGTCCATGTCGGACACCTCGTGGTGGCGGAAGGCCAGGTAAACGGTTTGTCCTTCGTAGAAGCTCAGCTCCACCGTACGCTCCTGCAGCTCGTTCTGCGGGTGGTCCTGGGAGAGGGTCTCACTGTATATCTCGGAAAAGGAGCCGGGGTCCATGTCGGTGAAGGAGATCATCACGCTGTAATGCTCCAGTCGGAATCCCGGGGTGGCCGCACCGGGTGCTACCCTGAAGCGAAGCTCGATGGACTGTCCCTCGGCGGTGATGGGGTCCAGCTCGATGGCCGGGGTGAAAAGCCAGTTGTCGGGGAAGAGTGCCTGCCAGTCCCCCTGGTCGTCCTGCACCGCTGAACGCGACTGCATGCGGCCGAAGCTGACCTCACCGTCAGCGGTGACCGGCACCCAGTACCAGTTGTGACCGTCTCCGTTGGCGTCCACCGAGACCCACCCGTTGGGAAGCCACTCCTCTGGTGTGTTCGCGCCCAGCACGCCCATCCCCATGAAGCTCTCCTCAAAGGGCAGCACGTGCACGCTGTAGTCAAACACCTGGACGTAAAAGTGGGCGTCCTCCCCGGCATCGAAGCTGATGGCAAAGGCCACATAGCCAGGCTCGAGACCATCAAAGTAAGCTGCCAGGATGCTCAGCTGGTTGCCCTCCACCTGGTAGTGGTTGGGGTCCAGGGTGCTGCTTCCGTCGTGAATGGCGGTGATGGCAGTGGCGCTGCCCCAGTGGATGTGGGTGACCACATCGGCCGGGTCAGCCGGGTCGAACCGGCCCAGGATGGGCTCCACGGAGGCATCCTGCGGTGCGGCCAGAACCTCCACGGTGAGGACCATTTCCGTGCCCCCCGCATCAAAAGAAAGGGTCAGCTCCACATCGGAGGTGGCCCCCTCAAAAACGTGGGCCATGACGGTTAGACTGGCACTTTCGCCGTCCAGGTCGGTCACCTGGTAATCGGTGTCAGGGTTCAGTGCATCGCCATTGTGATGTATGGCGGTCACCTCCGACGACATCAGCCACAGCAGGCGCGTGCTCACATCGGCCGGATCCATGGCATTGAAGTGCACCACGTCAGGATG
Organism: Bacteroidales bacterium; assembly: GCA_007120675.1. GTDB lineage: Bacteria > Bacteroidota > Bacteroidia > Bacteroidales > UBA7960 > PUPG01. The sequence goes on along the minus strand of SKNE01000173.1, from coordinate 2,676 downwards.
AATGATGGCGCTGGTGGTGAAATTGACCCCCACGTTATTGATCAACAGGCGGTCCATGTCGGTCACGTCGTAATGCACAAAGGCGATGTACACCGTTTCACCGGCAAAGTCGTCCAGGTTGATGATGCGGTAGGCGAAGTTGGAGCCGCTGGTGCTTTGATCCAGCGTCTCTTCCCACACGATGTTGTCGTCAATGAAGTCGGCCGGTGAGTTGCCCGTGGTGGAGACAACCACCTTGTAGTGCTCCTCGTAGAAGTTGTTGCCCGTGGCAGCCACGTCAAAGCTCAGGTAGATAGACGGGTCACCCGGTGCCCCATCGTGATCCGGCAGCTGCAGCTGGGGGGTGACCAGGTAGTTCTCCGGCTCCAGCGGCTGACCGTCCCACGACTCGGAAGCCATGGCGCGCAGGGCTCCCGCAACGTGCAGGTACCAGTTGTAGCCGTCGCCGTTGTGGTCGATGGTGGTCCATCCACTGTTCTGCACAAAGTCGTCGGTGTTCTCATACGACTGGAAACTGTCGGAGAAAGGCAACCCGTGCTGGGCTGTGGCACTGGTTGAAGCCAGGAAGAAAACGGCCATCGTCGTGGCCATCAGAATGCGTAGTGTTGTTTTCATATGTTACTGATTTTGTGGTTAGTGACTTGGTTGTTATTATGGTACACTAAATTACGAATTTTTATCGTGTCCTGTTTTTTGTTCCGTGATTACTTTTTCGTCGGCCAAAGCCAATGAGGCTGGAAGCGGTTCTGTTGATGGGGTCCTTTAAAGCCGACAAGAGGCATTGGCTCAGTGGCTGCTACCCAGCAGCTGTATCTGTTGGTGTACGGTGCGGCCCGGCATCTCTGCGCGGATCACATAGTTGCCCGCCGGCAGGTGGCCCAGGTCCACCTGGTGCTCCGCGGCCCGGGGCCGTTCTCTGAGGACTTCCTTTCCGGAGATGGTGTACACCGACACCTCCAGGATGGTCTCAGGCGCCCGGATGTTCACTGAAGCGGTAGCCGGATTGGGGTAGATGGAAAACCTGCCGGCAGCCAGTTCATCCACGCTGGTGTCGTCCTCTGCCTCCTCCTGGTGAAGCACCCCATCATCCACATACCAATATTCCCAGTCGCCCCCTTCGCCGGTGCTCCAGCTGTCCAGGCCAAACCAGCCCGTGCCGTCGTAGTCGCCCTTCACCACGTAAACCTTCAGCGCCTGTCCGTCCCTGTGCCAGGTGAGGGGCTCCCCTTCTTCGCACACTTCCGGTGTGCCTCCGTGCTTTTGCAGGAAATAGGCGTAGTCCGGGTATTCGGGGTGTCCGAAGACCCGCGCCATGCCATTTTCATCCACGGCGATGGCCGTATACTCGTTGGCTGCAACACCACGTGCCGGCATCTCCCAGTCGGCGACCATCCTGGCCATGAAGGCCACGTGCCGGCCGTGCCGGTTGTTTCCGTCGTCGTGTATGCGGTTATAATGGCTGTCTGTCACCGTATGTTCCATATATGGGATGTCCAGGAAATCCTTCTCCAGCCTGACCCGCCAGTGATAGGGGTCTCCCAGCGCTTCCGACGACCACACCGTGCCCTCCTGGGCGGTGTATATCACCTCGCCCAGCACCGCCATGCCGGCGCTCGTGCCCCCGATGGTGATCTGTTTGTTGTTCACCAAATCGTTCAGGGTGGCCAGCATCTGGGTGTCGCGCCAATGGTTGACGTAATTCCACTGGTTTCCCCCGGCAATGAACACCACCTCGGCATGGTTCAGTGCCTCCAGCACCGCTTCGTTGTCCGCCTGCGCCGATGAGGTGATCACGATGGAGGTCACCGAGTTCACTTCCACGTTCAGTCCGGAGTAGAAATAGCTGTTGTAACCGTCCGACCCGCTGGCACGCAGCACGACCACATCGCCACCATCGGCCCGTTCCAGCATCCAGCGCATGGCGTCGTTGTTATCGCTTTGTCCCCCGGCCAGAACCAATCCGGGCAGGTGGTTGGTTTCCACTGGCTCCTCGTTGCCTGTGTGGTAAAAAGTCTGTGCCGTCAGCAGGTGAGACAGCATCCCAAGAAAAAGAAAAAAGAGTCCTTGACGCAGTGTATTCATTGGTTGTTTCTGTTTGTGTTTCGGTTTGATGCTACGATGTCTGCCGCCGCGGTTTAATACTGCGGGGCTTGATGCTGCGGTTTAATGCTGCGATGTCTGCCGCCGCGGTTTAATGCTGCGATGTCTGCCGCTGCGGTTTAATGCTGCGATGTCTGCCGCTGCGGTTTAATACTGCGGGGCTTGATGCTGCGGTTTAATGCTGCGGTTTGATGCTGCGGGGCCTGCCGCCAGGGTCTCTTTTGCCGGCGGGCGCATCCCGGCACCATGATTATTCCGGGCAACCTGCTGCTTCACAGGCGGCCTGGTTTAAAACCCACTGAGCTCCATGGTCACCGTGGGGATCAGCAGCAGGAACCCCAGCAGGATCAGGATGACGATGAGCGGGGTGACCCATTTGACCCACTTGTGATAGGGGATGCGGGCTACGCCCAGCACGGCGATGAGCACACCTGAGGTTGGGGTGATCATGTTGGTGAAGCCGTCGCCAAACTGGAAGGCCATCACGGTGGCCTGACGCGATACGTCGATGAGGTCGCTGAAAGGTGCCATGATGGGCATGGTGATGGCGGCCTTGGCAGAACCGCTCGGAATCAC
>SKNE01000251.1 GCA_007120675.1 Bacteroidales bacterium | reverse complement strand
TAGGCTAAACCAACGCTTCAGTCAGCGCAAAGACATTGACCAACTAATTGGTGAGGGAAACCTTGACATGATGCATGACAATCATCGCAATCATATTCGGTTCATGATCTCCCTGTTTAATGAATATGATCCCGTTGTGTTTACGGAAACCGTGCTCTGGGTTTTCAGAGCCTATCGCAGCCATGGTTTCAAACTTACTTACTGGCCGGCACAACTCGACAACTGGCTGGAAGTGTTTAAAGACGAGCTTAGCCCGGAGTGTTTCAATCAAATCTACCCGTTTTATCACTGGATGATTGTAAACAACCCTATTTTCGCATTGATCAGCGATCAGGCCCTTTTCGAAGACACACAGTCACCCATAGGTAAACATGAGTGAGTAATCACAGATGATTTACCAGACGACATGTTGGTTATTGCTGATCGAGTTAGAAGGAGAATCCATAAAAAAACAAAAGTCTACTAAACAAAAAACACCGCTGTAAAGTGTTGATTAACAGCGGTGTTGAATTTAAAATGTCGGGGTGAGTGGATTCGAACCACCGACCTCGTCGTCCCGAACGACGCGCGCTAACCGGACTGCGCTACACCCCGCTGTGATCTGCGGTGCAAAAATAAGTATTTTTCTTCAGCCGCTGCATTTTCGGACTTACCCGTTACTCTCCGGCCCCGGCCGGTAATGCGCTCCGGACTATGCCGGCAATATGCTTCGACCCCTGCAGGCAATGCGTTTTGGTCCCACTGGCAATGTGCTTCGGCTCCGGCTGGCAATACGCTTCGATCAATGCCGGCAATGCGCTTCGACCCCTGCCGGCAGGGAGCATTATCACGCTTAGGCGATCATGGCATAGAGGATCCCTGCCAGTCCCAGCAGTGCCAGGAAGTAGACGATGCCTTTGGGCATGACCCCTTTGTTTTCGGCCGTCTTGCCAAAGATGCCAAACACCAGCGGGTGCACCAGGAAGGGCATGGCAAAGACAAAGGCGATGAGGCCGGCGGCTTCGTCGCCAAACATGCCACCCTGGATGGCGGCAAAGAGTCCGAAGTGCGATATGGCCGATGAGTTGGCCATCACGGCATTACCCAGGCTCATCCCTGTCACGCTTAGTATGAGCAGTCCCCCAAACACCGCCACCAGCTGCCATCCCAGGGAGAACAGCATCAGTCCGCGGATCTCCTTTCCGTCGATCCCCTGCGCCTGCCGCAGGGTTTTCAGCGACAGGTAGGTGAGGAGCACCCCGACGGCCACCACGCCGATGGCGTAAGGGAGGAGGAGGTGTCCGGCCGTGGCGCTGGCTGCCAGGATGGAGAATACAAAGATGTGACCGATGAAAGGTACGTTGATCATGATGGGCGCCCTGACGGCTGCCTCGGGTCCCAGGTCACCGGCCGTACAGGCACCGGTGAGACCTGAGTGGGAGAGGGCACCGGCCATGCCGGGGGCCAGGTTGCGGATGTGGTTGGCTGCCCCCAGCCAGATCAGCAGGGCCAGTCCGCCGAACATCCAGAAAAGCTGTCCGAAGAAGCCAAAGGAGAGCACGGCGTTCATGTCGCCCAGCTGAAAGGCTTCGGCGATGCGTGAACCACCCACCATGAAGTTGGATGCCAGCACCACCGGGATGCCGGCAAAGAGCAGCGAGCGGATGGTGGGACCGAACTTCCAGCGCATCATGATCATCCCCAGGCTGACCGACAGGACCATGGCGAAAAATATCTCCGGAAGGGCTATGATGGGTTTGATCCACTGGGATATTTGGTATGATACCACCAGCAGCAGGATGATCATGGCGGTTTCAAAGACCCCTTTGCGGATATAGCGGGCCTTGTTATCGATCTTGGCCCGGTGGTCTATGAGGATGATGGAGGCCACGATGCCCAGGTAGCCAAGCAGGGGGTAAAAATCGTCGATGGCATTGCCGCTGTTGTGTCCCACGATCATCCGCTTCAGCGATTCGATCCCGATGAGGATGAAGAAGGCCCTGACCAGGAACATGAACTGGGTGGCCTTGGTACCCAGGAAGATCTCCTGGGAGGAGGGCACGACGATGTCCTTGGGGTCGATCTTTCTGTGCGTGATAAGCTTGCGGATCTCCTGTCCACCCACAAAGAAGGAGGCCATCAGTGCGGTGATGGTGACCCTGCTCCCCAGGTCCATGATGGGAAACTCAGGCAGTCCGGGGGTGGCCAGTCCGGTGGACACCAAAATGAGGCCCATGGCCAGTCCGAAGACCACGATGATCAAAATGGGTGAGTAACGCGTGCCCGCCACCACGGTGCGGGCCACCAGCACCATGCTGATCACCATCAGGAAGGTGAGCCAGTACTGGTTCAGGATGTGTACACTGGATAATTGATCGGTAATGGTCTCCATGGGATGAAGGGGTTAAGTGCTTGCTTTTTACTTTGTAAAACGGCCGTAAAAATACAACGCTCCCCGCATATGGAGAAATAAATTTTTCTCTTTTATGGCACAGGTAGTTTGATCTCGTAGGTCTTTCCGGATCGATTGGGCAGCTCATAGCGCCGCAGCCAGGGGTTCAGCTCGCGCAGCACCCTGTAGGTGGTGTTATGCCGGAAGGCAAAGTCGGTGAGGTCGGTGATGGGTGTGTCGACCGTCAGCACCTGGTACTCCAGTGGTGGGTACAGCTGATCGGGACGGATATGAAAGCCTGATGCCTGTGGATTCTCCAGGATGTTTTTGATGGCCAGGATGCGAAACACGTAGCGGGAGGTCTCCTCGTTGAGGAAGAGGTCGTAATAACTGTCCACACGTTGGTTGTCGAGGATGCGCCTGAGGCGGCTGTTGCCGATGTTGTAGGCTGCGGCCGCCATGGTCCAGCTGCCATAGCGCTCCCTGGCGTCCAGCAGGTAAAGGCAGGCGGCGGCGGTGGCTTTTTCCACGTGATAGCGTTCGTCCACGTAGTCGTTGATTTCCAGTCCCAGGTCACGCCCCGTACCCTGCAGGATCTGCCAGAATCCTGTTGCCCCGGCTGGCGACACCACATTGGTCAGGTTACTCTCGGCCAGGGCCAGGTATTTGAAGTCGTCCGGTACGCCGTGGGCCATCAGGATGGGCTCAATCACGGGGAACCACCGGTTGGCCCGCTTCAGCATCAGCAGGGTGGAGGACTGCCAGTAGGTGTTTACCAGCAACTCCCTGTCGTAGCGCTCACGAACACCCGGGTCATCCATAGGCACAGGTTCACCGGCAAAAAAAAGATCACCGGGCAGGTCAAGCGCATGGATCACATAATGGGAGGGGAATGGATCCGGTGGGGAAGCCTGCTTATCGTCTGACTCCACGGAAAAGGCCAGGAAGCGAACAAGAAACAATCCCACAAGGATCAAAACAAAATATATGCCCGGGCGACGTAACATCATGGCTGAACCGATTGTTTTCAGGTTATTAGGTATGTTGGTGTGCGCTACAGGATGGCCATTGTTTTTTCAGGCCCGTGTCCCTGGAAACAGGCACCCCATTCACCCTGCAAAGATAAGTATTTCAACTGCTTTTACAGGTGGGCAACAGGCTGTATTATCCCGGGAAGTGTTAAAGCAAATTTAGTTTAGTGATTTTTTGGATAAGCAAGTTGTTATTTTATAAACAATACAAATATGAATTTGGCTGCCGGATCGTTTTAATTTTGTAGTTTTGTGCACGTTGGAGAACAGAAAGTACTTATTTTGAAGACAATATATTTTTCAATCATCATTAAAAAGGGAGTACATATATGAACATCACGGAGTTAAAAGAAAAAAGGAAGACCTTAAAGGCACTGGATTATCAGAAGACCCCCTTACACCGGGGTTACACTGACAAGGTCCTGTACATCAATGTGGGCACCAACGAGGTGAAAGAGAAGGACGTCCCTGCGGAGATGAAGGAGAAGTTCATTGGCGGGAAAGGGTATGGCTTGCGTCTTTTGTGGGATGCCACCAAACCGGACACCCGCTGGAACGATCCGGAGAACGAGCTCATCATCGCGCCTGGTCCCGTTGCGGGCATCACCCAGTATTCGGGTGCGGGCAAGTCGCTGCTGGTATCCATCTCACCCCAGACCGATTCGGTAATGGACTCTAACGTGGGTGGCTTTTTCGGCCCCTTCCTGAAGTTTTCGGGTTATGATGCGCTGGAGCTGCAGGGCAAGGCTGAAAAGGATGTGATCATTTACATCGACGGCAAGGAAGAGAAGATCGAGATCTTTGAAGACCCGGGATTGAGCGTCGACTCGCACATCCTCGTGGAAGAGCTCACCGAGATGTTTGCCCAGGATGAAAGCGACTACAAAAACATCGGTATCGTATCCACTGGCGCGGCGGCGGAGAGATCCCTCATCGGGATGATCAACTTCACCTTCTATGACGTGAAGCGTAAGAAGATCCGCCTGAAGCAGGCCGGACGCGGTGGACTGGGCACGGTGATGCGCGACAAGAAGATCAAAGCCATCGTTTCGCGCATCGAAGGGGTGAAGGGCAACCTGAACAATGTGGCCGACATGGAGAAGATTCGCGAGCGTGGCAAGCGCTTCAATCGCGAGATGCGTGAGCTGGACGACCACCAGTGCCAGATGCGCAAGAAGGGTACGGCCAATATCGTGAACGTGATGCAGGATTATGACCTGCTGCCGGTGCACAATTTCAAATACGGAAGCCATGATCTGGGTCACCTGATCCACTCCGACATTTTCCGCGACAAATACTTCAC
>SKNE01000112.1 GCA_007120675.1 Bacteroidales bacterium | reverse complement strand
TGGCTAAGCCAATACAGGTTTTGCCAGGTTGCGATCATATACGGATTACCTGCTTCTCCGGCATCCGGATCAGCATAATTTGCAGGCTGCTCTGCGGTTTGGGCAAAAACAAAAGAACCCGCGGCGAGCAGGCATAGCATAACAAAGCTTGTAAGACCGTTCTTCATGTGATTTGGATTTATAGTTAGGCAATATAGCTATACAAATATAACAATACAAGTAAATTATTTTACTTAATTATTGTTATTTTTTTGAAGGATGTTTTGCTGTAACGGGAATATATGTCAGGCTACCAGCGCTTTACTGGCTAGGCACCCTGTTAGCACACGCCGCCCGACGATGAGGCCGTCCGGGCGTCAAGACCGCGAAAAATGGAGCGACTTTTCCAACGCAATGGCCTGGAGGCCAACACAATGGCAGTGAGTCCCACCAGGAGGAGGGCCATCGGGATGGGCCAGATTGAAAGCAGCACAGGGGGCTCTGCATCAGCAAAGCCCATATCGGCTGTCTGAATAAAATGTGCAGTCCGGTAATCGGGATGCGTTAATACACAATGTCCATCTCTTCTATCAGGTGGCTTGCCCCTGCAAAGCGTTCAATGATGAAAAGCATGTAGCGGGCATCCACATTGATACAGCGCTGCATCTCGTGTTCAAAGAGGATGTCTCCGCTCATCCCTTCCCAGTTGGCATCAAATGCCACGCCGATCAGGTGACCGTCCCCATTGATCACGGGACTGCCGGAATTGCCCCCCGTGATGTCATTGTTGGTGATGAAGTTGACCACCATCACCCCGTCGGTGGCATAATCGCCAAAATCCCTGCTTTCATAAAGGCTTTTCAGCTTTTCGGGCACCACAAACTCGTGGTGATCCGGGTCTTCCTTTTCCATGACACCGGTGAGCGTCGTGTGGTAGTCATAGTAGACCGCATCCATGGGATGGTATCCGCCCACACTCCCGTAGGTAAAGCGCATGGTGCCGTTGGCATCCGGATAGAACGGCCGGTCGGGGAGCATCTCCATGAGGCCTCGCTGGAAAAAGCGGTCGGTGCGCTGCAGCAGGGTGTTGTATTCGCCCATGGCATCGCTTATCTCGCGGTGCTTCCCGTATACCGATTGTGTGGCCAGGAAGACGGGGTCATTGGCCAGGGTGGCGTGATCGGGCGCCTCCAGGAAAGCCTCCAGGCGGCTGGCCTCAGCGAAGATGCTTGCACTGTAAACCTCATCAGCCCAAGCTGCCAAGTCGTTTCCGTACCGGCTGGCAACCTCCTCAAAGATATCGGGCAGGCCCTCCTGCGGCACATAATCGAGGTAGGCTTCAAACATGGCGGCCCAGAGTGCCTGGTCCACATCCTTGTCGTAGTTGCGGTAAAACCTCTCGACAATCCCCTGCAGCCTTTCCGATTCCTGGACGACATCATCCGTGTCGCCCTCCTCCTCCAGCAGCGTTTTCAGGGTGTTGAAGGCGTTGGCCACGCGAATCACGTCGGGTCCCGTGGCCATAGATTCGATGAAGACGTACGTCTGCGAATTAAACCGGCGCATCCCTTCGTAAACACGCCGGAAATCATCGATCACCGAGCCGTACACCTCCTGCCTTTGCGGATCGGACCGGACCCATTGGTCAAACTCCCCCTCCAGCGCACGTTTATCGTCGGCTACGCGGAGCCTTTGCAGTGACTCGCTCATACCGATGAAGTTCTTCCAGTAGTTGGAGATGCCGGAATGCTTGGTGGCGTACTTAATGCGCAGCTCATCACTTTGGGCCATGGCTTCCTCGATGATGTCCAGCTTCCTGCGCCGGATGTCAATGCGCACGGGATACATATGCTCCAGGCGATAATCGATCCCAAAGGAGGTCAGGTAGCGTTCCGTGCGGCCGGCATAGCCCAGTATCATGGCAAAGTCGTCCTCCCGGACCCCCCTGGCTGATATGGGCAGAAAGTGGCGCGGCCTGAGGGGCACATTGTCCTCGTGGTATTCGGCCGGACTCCCGTCGGGGGCCGTATACACCCTGAACAAGGCAAAGTCGCCCGTATGCCGTGGCCACTCCCAGTTGTCGGTATCACCGCCGAAAGCGCCGATGTCGTTGGGTGGCGCCCCCACCAGCCGCACATCATTGAACGTCTCGTAGGTGAACAGGTAGAAGTAGTTACCGGCAAACATGGCGCTCACATTGGCCGTGTAATGGGTGTCGCCCGTGGCCGCCGCCACGAGCTCCTGGCTGATCTCGCGAATGGCGATCCTTCTCTCCTCCTCGCCCATCTCATCGCTGAGTGCCGCGGTGACCTCCCGGGTTACGTCCTCCACATTCACCAGGAAGCGCACAAAAAGCCCTTCGCTGGGAAGCTCTTCCTCCCTTGTCATGGCCCAGAAGCCATTGGTGAGCAAGTCATTATCCACCGAGCTGTGTGCCTGGATGCGTCCGTAACCGCAATGGTGGTTGGTGAGCACCAGTCCCTGGTCAGAGATCATCTCACCGGTACAAAAACCGCCGAAACTGACAATGGCATCCTTGATGCTGGCATCGTCAAAGCTGAAGATCTGCTCCGGCGTGAGATTCAGTCCCATGCGTGACATCTCCTCGTACAATGCCTCATCAATTAAAAACGGCAGCCACATGCCTTCATCAGCCCTGGCCGGCCACAAATTAAGCGCGTAAACCGCTAGCCATAACAAGATCAATCGTTTCATATACAAAGTTTTAGAATAAAAAAACAAGTCACCACAAAAAGTCAATCCGCCGGCCAACGACTGCCTGGCAGACTGAAGCCGTTACCAGGCAGGCGGTCGGGGCAACTCTGTCCGCCGGACAGCCCAGGCAACTCTGCCCGCCGGGTGGCCCGGCAATGCCTGCATGACAGACCGGGACCCATTGCCAGGCGGCCGCAGATCCAGCGCCACCCCCCGTCGCACTACACAAAGCCTCCCCCCTTCTTCAGCCTGATGTCGTTGACAAATTTCCTGATCTGCTGCTCTTGCGAACGCTGACAGATGAGCAGCGCACTGTCTGATTCCGACACGATATAGTCGTCCAACCCCTGGATCACCACCAGCTTATCTTCAGGGATATTGATGATGCAGTTGGTGCTGTCGTAGAGCATGGCATTTTTCCCCACCACGGCATTGTCGTTTTTGTCTTTTGGCCGGGCATCGTAGAGCGATCCCCAGGTACCCAGGTCAGACCACCCAAGATCGGAGATAAACACATAGACCCTGTCCGACTTCTCCATGATGGCATAGTCGATGGAGATGCTCTTGCAAGCCGTATAGGCCACATCCATGTACTGCTGTTCCTCGGCAGTGTTGTATTTGCCCAGGGCCTCGCGGAACACGAAGCTTATCTCAGGCTGGTACTGCTCAAATGCGCCGATGATCGCTTCACACGACCAGACGAATATGCCGCTGTTCCACAAAAAGTCGCCACTCTCCAGGAATGACACAGCCAGCTCCTTGTCCGGCTTCTCGGTGAAGGTTTTCACCTTCTTCATGCGCTCATCATCAACGAATTGTGAATCCTCCTTGAACTGGATGTAACCGTACCCGGTATCCGGCCGGCTGGGGGTGATCCCCAGGGTGATCAGCCGGGACTCCTTTGTGGAAGCCTCCAGGGCGGCCGCGATGATGTCCAGGAAAACGTCCTCTTTCAGGATGATGTGGTCGGAAGGGGCCACCACCATCCTGGCCTTTGGGTTGATGTCGTGGATCTTATAGGCAGCATAAGCGATACAGGGAGCGGTGTTCTTCCGGGCGGGCTCACAGATGAGGTTCTTCTCCGGGAGCTCGGGCAGCTGGTCCTGCACCAGGCCTCTGTATTTCTTATTGGTGACAATGAAGATGTTGTCGGTGCTGCACACCTTTTTGAAGCGGTCAAAGGTTTGCTGTATGAGTGTTTGTCCGGTGCCGAGGATGTCGATGAACTGCTTGGGACGCGACTCCCGGCTCATGGGCCAGAAACGTTCGCCCACGCCACCTGCCATAATTACCACATAATTGTCCTTATTCATTGGTCTATTGCTTGTTTGGTTTATGGATGTTTTCCTGGGATGAATCTATTTTGGGGCTATGTTGCATGAATGATGGGATACAAGCTATGCCGATTCTTTTTCTTCTTTTTGGCGGGACCTCACCTTGGCCGAGGCGTGGATCAGGTAGGGGCGCCTGGTTTTGACGCAGCGGCACCGGTAACGGGTCCGGAGCTTGTGCTCTTTCACAAAGATCCGCCCGTCGCGGGTTTCGAACAAGGCCTCCGCTGGCAGCTCATCCAGGTATCGCCAGTCCTCATCCGGCCCGTCTCCGCCGAGCTCCCGCAAGACCTTGCCCACCTCCATGCTGGCCACCCCTGCACCCTTCACCTGGAAGGAGTAATCTGTCAGTATCCCGTCCAGGCTGTGGTGGAAGCAGCCTTTTCTCACAAAGTCCCTGATGAGCTGGCCGTACGTGGCTTTCCATTCTCCCCCGTGGGGACGCACACCCCTGCCGTACCTCTTGTATACCAGCAGGTGGGCCAGCTCATGGAGAAAGACCAGCAGGAACTCCTGGCTGGTGAGGTTGCCGTTCACCGAGATGCGGTGCTGCCTGCCATTGACGGCGGGCCTGTAATCACCCAGCTTGCTCCTGCGCTCACTGGTAATGTGTAAATGGATGCGGTGATCATTGAGGATACGGCTTACGGCACTTACAGCGTTTACTGGAAGGTAGGCCGCCAACACATCA
>SKNE01000083.1 GCA_007120675.1 Bacteroidales bacterium | reverse complement strand
GGCAATGGCATCCAAACGCCTGTATTCATGGCCACTTCCGATTATCCAGCAGTCCACCTCAAACTCGTTGGCCAGCTGTGAGGCCAGGACGAACTGGTTTTCGTTGGCCACGTCCACCAGCAGGGGCATTTGGCGGCCCAGGACGGGAATGAGGCTGGCCAGGGCCGCATTGATCTCCGGCCGGCGCCGGCTGGGGTCGGACAGGTAGGCTGCGTGGGCCCCCGCGTGCCACCCAGCATCAATGAAGGTTTGCCGCAACAGGGCGATGGCCCCCATGGTGGAGGTGGGGTAGGACCTGCCGGAGTCGTCGGAGGGGACAAAGGCCATATGCTGTATGATGTTGGGGGCAACAATGAGGTCGCGGCTGCTCCCCTTGCCCAGGCTCACCAGGCTGCTCCTGCCCCTTAGCAGGCCTTGCGATGGCATGGTGTGCGCCAGGACAAAGCCCTGCGAGCGCAAGACCGCAGCCATCTCTTCGTCCGCACTGAAGTAGGTGGCGCTGTTCAGGTGCGCCCGTATCTGTGGGTTCCAGTGAACATTCTGGAGCGATCCGGGCAAGTCATCCAGGCCATAATGGGTGGCAAGGTCTATGAAGCCCGGGTAGATACGCTTGCCCTCCATGTCAATCACCATGGCATCTGGCGGCGGACTGACCCGGCGACCCAGGCTTTCAATCATTCCATCGCGCACCACCATGGTGGCGCCCCGGATCTCGTTTCCGGGCCCTGTGACGATGTCTGCGTTCACAAAGGCAAATACCGAAGGGGTGTTCTCACGCAGTCCCACCTGCCGGGCTGTCTGGGCACCGGAGGGTAGCATGAAAAACAATAGCAAATGGAGGCTCAACAACACTTTCATATACATCATCGCTGGTAAGGGTGTAAGCAGGTTGAAAACGGATTGATTTTTCAGGCTAAAATAAAAATAAATCCGGCTTCAAATCACCCGGGAACCTTGTTTGGCGGCCGAAAGCATCGCTGATTCTATAAAACCTGACATAGGTATGACAGGCAATCGGCTTCATTGGGGCCTCCTCCCCGCATACCCTCCGGCAAATGGTCGCAGCGTGCCGCCACAAGGACACGAAGCAATGTGTAATATTTCCACACTCAGCAAGCCTGCCCCCTTCCCAGTGCCTTGCTCCCGCCAGGTGCACGCAGCACCAGATCCCGCCTGTCCCCGGGGCTAAGAACATATAAGCCGATCCTGCGTTATATTAGCGTGGCACAGATTATGCTTACTTGTGGCTGTTTTAAAGCGTTCATAGCATGAAAAATAATGCCGGTAGAGAAGCAAGGGGGCCAATAGATGCCCTGGTATTCGATCTGGATGGGGTGTTGACCCAAACACGCAAGGCGCACAAAAAGGCCTGGAAGCAGCTTTTTAATGGGTTTTTCGAGGAGCGGGGAGTGACAGATCACCTGTCGGACAGAGATTATGATACTTACCTGGACGGTAAGCCGCGATATGAAGGGATCAAAGCTTTCTTGTCCGCCAGGGACATTTTGCTGGCGGATGGTGACCAGGGCGATGCCCCGGGCCATGCCACCATTGCTGCCCTTGGAAACCGCAAGAATGAATTGTTTCACGCGATCATCAGGGATGAGGGGGTGGAGATCTATGAAGAGGCCGTGGACAGGCTCAGGCACTGGCGCTCCCAGGGCTACAGGACGGCCATTGTCTCCTCCAGCAAGAACTGCCGCCGGATCATTGAACAGGCGGGCATAGATGATTTGTTCGATGTGCGCATTGACGGGGAGGTGGCAGAGGAGCGCGGACTGAAAGGCAAACCACATCCCGATATCTTTCTTGAGGCTGCCAGGGACCTGTCAGCCAGGCCCACGCACTGCATCGTTTTTGAGGACGCCATATCGGGCGTAGAAGCCGGCCAGCGCGCATTTTTTGGCCTGGTGGTCGGGGTGGCCCGCTTTGGCAACCGCAGTGAATTGCTGGAACATGGTGCGGACATCTGTATCGGTGATTTTTCCGGCTTTGACCTCTCCGGCGCCCAGGTGTTGGACTTCTTCCGCTTTACCCGTCCCATGGTGTTCTCCCGTGAATCGGATCTGTTTCAGAGGCTGGATGGAAAGGAGCCTGCCTTTTTCCTGGACTACGACGGCACATTGACACCCATCGTGAAGCGTCCGGAGGACGCCCGTCTTTCGGACGGCATGCGGCAAAGCCTGGCAGAGCTCGCCAGCCGTTATACCGTGGCGGTGGTCACCGGCCGCGACAAGGAAGAGGTTCAGCGCTTCATCGGACTGGATCAGCTCATCTACTCCGGCAGCCATGGATACATAACTTCGGGACCCGGCGGACTCCATATGGAGCATGAAGATGCTGAGCGCATCATCGAGCAGCTCGACCAGGTGGAGAAGGATCTGCACGAGCTGCTGGAGGGGCACACTGAGGGTGTGCAGATCGACAGGAAGCGTTTCGCCATCGCCTTGCATTACCGTAATGCACGCAAGGAAGACGTTCCGCGGGTCTACGATGCGGTGGAGAAGATGCTGGAACGTCATGACGGCCTCAAATCGGGAGAGGGCAAAAAGGTGGTGGAGATCAAGCCCGGTAACGACTGGCACAAGGGGAAAGCCGTACTGTGGATCATGGAAGCCCTTGGCCTGGATAAACGGGCGGATGTGATCCCCCTGTTCATTGGAGACGACGTGACCGATGAAGATGCCTTTGAATTACTCAAAGGCCGTGGCATCGGCATTCTGGTTGAAAACCGGGGGCAGGACACGGCGGCTGAATACAGCCTGAAGAATGTATTCCAGGTGAAGGCCTTTTTTCAGCGCATGGTCCGCCGGAGCCAGTGAGCCGGTCCGTCCGGGGCAAAGGAAAAACCGAATTCAAAAACAACCTGGGAAGACAATATGAGCAGTAACCATTGGCAGCTTGAATACAATGAATGGAAGCCTGGTGAACACCCGGTTCAGGAAGCCCTGTGTGCGCTGGGCAATGGATATTTTGTGGTGCGGGGAGCACTGGAGATGGAGCGTGACAATGGGTACAACTATCCGGGCACCTACCTGGCGGGTGCCTATAACCGCATGAAGTCCACCATCAAAGGAAAAACAATTGAGAATGAAGATTTTGTTAACTGGCCCAATTGGCTTCTGCTGAGCTTTCGCATCGGGAAGGGTCCCTGGTTTAGGATGGATGACCATCATGTACTGGATTACGTCAGCTCGCTGAATATGTGTGAAGGCATCCTGGAGCGCAAAATGCGCTTCAGGGACAAGGAAGGGCGCATCACCACCATCATCAGCCGGCGGCTTGTGAGCATGGACGATTACCATGTGGGTGCGCTGGAGTGGACCTTCATACCTGAGAACTGGTCCGGTCAGCTATGGATCCGTTCCGCCATCGACGGCCATGTCATCAACAATAATGTGGCCCGCTACAGTGACCTCAACCAGCACCATACGGAGGTGACCGGCAAAGGCCCGCTTGGTGACGGGGGACTTTACCTGGTGAGCCGGACCAGGCAATCGGATATCCGACTTTGCCAGGCCATTAGGACGAGCTTTTATGTGCACCAGGAAAAACTGCCCGTCAAACAAAAGCTCACACGCTTGAAGGATGCGGTGGCCGGCGATTTTTCCTTTACCTGCCGGAAGCTGGAGCCCATCCGGGTGGAAAAGCTGCTGACCATCTACAGTTCACGCGACGTGGCCCTCAGTGACCCTTTAACGGAAGCGTCCGCCAAACTGTTTCGCCTGGGCAGTTTTGCTGAACTGGCCAGGCGCCACAAGCTGGCCTGGAGGCGCATATGGAATTACAATGACATGCGGGTGGACTCCGGCGACACAGACCAGATGCTCGTTCGCCTGCACATATTCCATCTTTACCAGACCGTATCCAGGAACAGCATGGATTACGACATTGGCATTCCAGCCAGGGGCTGGCACGGGGAAGCCTATCGTGGCCATATCTTTTGGGATGAGCTGTATATCCAGCCTTTCATTGACCTGCATGAGCCACAGCTGTCCCGCTCCCTGCTTCTCTATCGCTACCGGCGTTTGCCTGAGGCCCGCGAGGCGGCGGCAGAGGCGGGATACCGCGGGGCCCTTTTTCCCTGGCAGAGCGGCAGCAACGGGCGGGAAGAGACCCAAAAGATCCACCTGAACCCCAGGTCAGGCCGCTGGCTGCCGGACGTATCCCACCTGCAATACCATATCAATGCCGCCATCCCTTACAATGTATGGCACTACTACCAGGCGACGGCCGATATGGATTTCCTCAACGCCTACGGGGCTGAGATCATTTTCGCCACCGCCCTGTTCTGGTCTGATATCGCCCGGTACAATCCGCAGCGTGACCGTTACGAGATTCATGGTGTGATGGGACCCGACGAGTACCATACCCGCTATCCCGGGATGGAACAACCCGGCCTGAACAACAACGCCTACACCAATGTGATGGCCGCGTGGGTCATAGAGCGGGCACTGAAGCTGTGTGACCTGCTGGATGATAGCTGCTGCGAAGAGCTGGCAGAAAAACTGGGGATCACCAGGGAGGACAAGGAGCGTTGGGATGAGATTAGCCGGAAGATGTTTGTACCCTTTCATGATGGCGACATCATCTCACAGTTTGAGGGGTATGAAACGCTTGAAGAGCTGGACTGGAACCATTACAGGGAGCAACACGGGGAAGCCATGCGGCTGGACCGTATCCTGGAGAGCGAGGGCGACTCGCCAAACCGCTACAAGGCCAGTAAGCAGGCGGACGTGCTGATGCTGTTTTACCTC
>SKNE01000164.1 GCA_007120675.1 Bacteroidales bacterium | reverse complement strand
TGGGGTCCGGTGTGCAGGAAGCGCTGGTTTTGCTCCCTGCGCATGCTCCTGAACAGCTTCTCTTCGATGCTTTGACAGACTGAAGGCACCGTACCGGGTCCCAGTGCGGGAATCAGCCGGCTGTGGGGGTCTTCTTTCAGGTCGTCCATCGCCAGGTGGTGGCCGTACTTGTCGATCCGTTTGCAGAGATTGACCACCGCCAGTTCGGTCTTTTCATGTGTCCATTGCTGCTCATCAAAGTAGCGCTGCATGCTGTCGTTTAGCCTGGATGCGGCACCCGCAGTGAGGTAGAAGCGGCTGTTGGGAAGCCTTGCCAGTGAAGAGGCCGGATAAATGTTGGTGGGAGCGCTTTCCAGCGAAGATTTGACCACCTGGGCCTTTGCTTCGCCGGCTGCGATGATGATGGCCACCCCATCGGGCTTGTAGGCGATGGTGTCCAGTCCGATGGTGATCACCAGCCTGTTGCGCGACACCTCAATGCCCCCCAGGTCGCCGGCAGCCACCGCCTGGGTTTCGAAATTGGTCTCCGTGAGCCGGGTGGTGCTGTGGATGTCGGACCCCCGCGTGTTGAAGGCGATGTGGCCGTCGGGACCGATCCCTCCCAGGAAAAAGCCAATCCCACCCTTTTCCCTGATGCGTTCTTCGTAGAGGCTGCACCAGTTGTCGATCAGGAAAATGGACCGCTGTTGTATCTCTTCTGCCCTGGAACGGCACTCACGGTAGCGCAGCGACAGGTCCACCCGGTAGTCGGGAAAGACTTCGGTGAAGTGCCTTCCCCCGTCAAGGGGAATCTCATCGCAGTTGATCAGCAGGGCGTTGCCGGGATTGAGTCCGAAGCCATGGACGTAATAATTCATCACATAATGGTAGAAGCTGTTGCGCTGGGTGGACACGATGGGGTAAAACTCATCGATCTGGACAAACTGCAACTCACCCAGTCCAGGCTTCTCCGGGAGCCTCAGTCCGTATTCCTCCCTGATCTCCCGGCCCATCCCCACATCCCAGTTGGACAGCAGATACTGTGTCCACTTGATGAAATACTCGGGTGTCTTTCCCGTGGGCAGGCTGACCACGCCGCGGGGATTCTCCGCTGCCCACTCCAGGAAGCGGAGGGCTGTGAGCAGTCCCAGCTTGGGGAAGTTGTCGACCACCACATAGGGGATGCGGGTGCTGAAGGTTTGCAGGCCGCTTGCCTGCACAAACTGCCTTTCCACCGGGGAGGAGAAGGCGTTGACTGTGGTAGTATCGGGTTTTGTCACCATAAGGCTTTTTCTCTTTTTGATGATGGGCTGTTTTGTTGGAAAGAGCGTGTTCATGTACCCCCAAAAACATCTTTGGGTAAAACGAGTTTACCCAAAGATGAACCAATCAATCAAACTAACACAAACAACATGAGAGATACATGTGTATTTTTAGGGGACTGCGGCCCTTCCGGGTCTCGCCTTTCCGCCGGATGGGCGGTCAGTGCGGCCAATGACCAGGGTTAGTCCACCGTATAATAGGTCACGGTATTCAGCTTGTCCCAGTCGCCCCTCGTGAAATCGGGGATCTGCACGGGCATGCCGTTGTTCCTCACCGACACTTCTGAGAGCTCGATGATGGCTGACCATTCGGCGGCATCGTATACGTCCTGATCCAGGGGCAGTCCGTGGTGCAGGCAATAGATGAGGCGGTAGTCCATGATGAAATCCATGCCTCCGTGGCCGCCCACTTCACGGGCTTTGGCCCCCACTTCCGTTACGATGGGGTGCTCGTATTCACGGAGGAGCTCCTGGAGATCTTCATCCGACAGCCAGTTATGTCCGTTGGGCTCCAGCGCGATGCCGGTTCGCGGCCACTTCTGGGCAAAGCCCTTGGTGCCGCTGAGCATATGGATGCGGCTGTAGGGGCGGGGACTGGTCACGTCGTGCTGAATCTTAATGGTTTTTCCTTTTGTTGTTTTAATGATGGTGGTGTTCATGTCGCCCTTTTTGTAGTCGCGTTGCGCGAAGTCTGAGTCTTCGCCGAACTGCTCTTTGGCGTAGGCTGTGAGGCCGAACTGGCCGCTGGAGACCGACACCAGGTATTCCATCCTGTCGCCCCGGTGGATGTTCATTGCGTGGGCAATGGGACCCAGTCCGTGCATGGGATAGAGGCTGCCGTCGCGCTCCTCATTGTGCCTTAGGCGCCACATGTCCCAGTAGCCCCCTTCTTCCCTGAAGAGCAGGGAGCGGAGGTCGTGGATATAGGCCCCTTCGGCGTGGACGATCTCACCAAAGAGCCCCTGCTGGGCCATGTTCAGCGTAGCCATCTCAAAGAAGTCGTAATTGCAGTTTTCCAGCATCATCATATGGCGGCGTGTCCGCTCAGCGGTATTCACCAGGTCCCAGGCCTCTTCCACGGTGATTGCCGCGGGGATTTCGGTGGCCACGTGGCGCCCCTGCTCCATGGCGTAAATGGCGATGGGTGCGTGCAGATCCCAGTGGGTGCATATATAGATGAGGTCGATATCGTCCCGTTCACAGACCTCTTTCCAGCTGTCTTCGCCGAAGTATTCGTCGGCCGGGGGCCTGTTCATGTTCTTGAGGGTCTGTTGCGCGCGCTCCACGCTGGATGGCACTACGTCGACCAGGGCGACGATCTTTGCCTCCTCGATGAAGCTCAGGCGCCTCACTGCACCCTGGCCGCGCATGCCCAGGCCAATGATGGCCACCCTCACCGTGTCGATGGGGTCGGCGCGCAGTTCCAGGACATGGGTTTGTCCTGCGGGACGGGGTGGGGTGGGAAAGACCTCCACCGGTTCAAAACCGTTGAATTCAGGCTGCTGGGCGGACGAGCCACAGCCCCAAAGGGAAGAGAGCAGCAGGAAAACCAGTGCAAGGGGAATGAGGTTAGCGGACTTTTTCATGGGATATGGGTTTTATTGAAACAAATGGATCATGTCAAAAATAGGGCTGTTTTCCAAAAGGCCCGGGGTGGCGGCGGCTTTATTCCGGCCCCGTGGGACCATCATTCGGCCACCTCCATCAGTGCATCCTGGATGATCTCCTTCATGGCCTCTTCGTGCTGCTCCATGCTTTCGATCAGTTTGGCCTGCACCAGGCAGCGATCGATGTTGTGGCGGATGTACTTTGTTTTGTAATAGACGTCGCCGTTCAGGTAGTCGGCCAGGAAGCGGATTCCGATGATATAGGTCATCAGCTTGGGCGCCAGGTAGAAATAGGTCGTTTCGTGTTCGCTGAGGATGGGTCTTACCATGCCCAGGTAGCCTTTGGTGAAGGCGGTGAATGCTTCCATGTTGAACTGTACCTTGTCCAGGTCTTTCTCGTCCTCTTCTGCGGTGTTGGCCGATGTGCGCAGGGCGTCGCCGTAATCGAAGTAAAGGATTCCCTGTCCCACCGTATCCAGGTCGATCACGGCCACGGCCTTCTCTCCCCTGAAAAGCAGGTTGTTGATCTTGGTGTCGTTATGCACCACCCTGAGGGGGATCTGGCCCTGGTCCACGAATGCTTCCACCTGGCTCAGCTGCCCTTCCCTCTCCTTGAAGAAAGCGATTACATCCTTCACCCCGTCGTAGCGTCCCACCTTGTTATGGGCGATGGCCTCATTCAGCTGGCCGATGCGGAAGGAGAGCCTGTGGAAATCCTTGATCGCTTCCGGAAAATCGGCCGCATCCAGCGAACTGCAGGCCTTGGCAAACCATCCAAAGGCCTTGCCGGCCTCCAGTGCCTGCCAGCCCTTTTCCACCACCTCGATGGTATGGGAGTCGGTGATAAAAGAGGTCATTCGCCATACGGCCCCCTCCTTGTCGGTATGCAGGGGGTGACCGTCTGCCGTCGGGATCAGGTCGGCTATCTCGATCATCTGGCCATTGGCTGCCAGGTGCTCCTGCAGCTTCAGGTGGGTTTCGGCGATGGACTGCGGATCCCGGAACACCTGTGTGTTGATGTGCTGCAGGATGTATTGCTGATGCCGGCCCTCCAGGGCGAGCTTATAGGTTGTGTTGATGTGGCCGTTGCCATAGGGCTCGATGGAAGCTACGGTCGCATCCGGGAAAAACTGCTTGACGATATCGTGTAACATAGGTGTGGGTAAAGGTTTGAACATAGAAATCTTATTTCTCCCTGGCGGGAGGGTTGCCGTGGGCAGGCTCACATTGGCTTGCACGGCTTGCTTGTCTTACCGCCGGATCTTGTGTCCGTGCAGGGTAAGACATACTTGCCTTACCGCCGGATCTTATGTCCGTGCAGGGCAAAGTACAGTATGAAGGCGTAACAGGGCGCCATGATCAGGTAGGCCCACTGGTAGTTGCTTACGGATGATGCGCCGGTGATGGTCTCGCCCAGGTCCACCAGGAATCCAAACAGTAGCGGAATGATGGCGCCTCCCACGATGCCCATCACCAGGATGGAAGAGCCGATCTTGGTGAAGCGGCCCAGGTCGGCGATGGCCAGGGGCCAGATGGCCGGCCACATGAGGGAATTGGAGAAGCTTACCAGCAACAGACCGTAAAAAGCGTATTGCACGGGAGCCAGTACGAGGGCGAGTGTGGACAATATCCCCAGCACGGAAAAGATCACCAGTGCACGTGTTTGTGAGAGCAGCTTCGGGATGGTGATCACCCCAAAGATATAACCTGCCACCAGTCCCATGGTCACGTAGATGGCATAGTGTTCCAGGTTGGGCACATCCCCAAAGGTCACCCTGGCGAAGTCAATCACCGAGGCCATGGGCAGGATCTCTATGCCGATATAAAGAAAGATGGCGACGGCGCCAATGAGCAGGTGGGGAAACTGCCAGATGCTGGTTTTGTCCTTCGAGTAGGATGTGTCCTCTTCCGACCCTTCTTCCAGCACCTCTTCCCCTTTGGCCACCACTTCGGGCAGGGGGGCAAAATACACACCCAGGCCCAGTACGAACAGGATGCCTGCCACCAGGTAGAATGGCATCACCACGTCATCCAGGCGCACCTCCTGCAGGTCGATGAACAGGCCAAGGAAGATGGGTGCGACATACCAGGCCATCTTGTTCATGATCCCCATCATGCTCATCCGTTTGGCGGCGCTCTCCAGGGGACCGATGATGGTCACGTAGGGGTTAACGGACGCCTGCAAGAGGGTGTTACCTATCCCGCCGATGAACAGGGCCACCAGGAATAGCGGGAAGCTGACGGCCCTGGCCGAGGGCACGAAGACCAGCATACCCAGTGCCATGACCAGGAAGGCGATCACCATGGCTTTACGATACCCAATTTTGGTGATGACCCATGCTGCCGGGCGGCCAAAGATCACAAAGGCCGAAAAGATGGCAAAGGTGACCAGGTAGGCCTGGCCGGTATTCAGGTCGAAGGCCTGCCTCAGGGCGGGAGTCAGAAAACCGCTGATGCCTACGCCGAAGCCGATCACAAAGAAGATCAGTCCCACGATCACCAGGGGCACGATATATCCTTTCAGGCGTGTTTCTTCTGATAGTTTCATTGTATTGTCATTAGGGGTGATGGATGCCGGGTATGTGTAAGAAATGTGAGGGTGGAACCGGCAGGTTTTGTCCTCCTGCCGGTTCCGCCGGACTCACTACGGGTTGTTCACCAGGTTGGGCTGCGCCAGCAGCTGGGCTTCCGGAATGAACTCCACCACGCGCGGGTGGTCGGGAGGTACCATCATCAGGGCGTTTCCGCGGTCGTGCGTGCCGGGGTAACGCCTGTCGAGGGTCAGGTTGTTCCGGAAGATGTCGTAGCGCCTCTGCGCTTCGTAGGCCAGCTCCAGCTGACGCTCTTCCAGTACCACGTCCAGGACGCTCATGCCGGCCGGGATGTCAATGTCACTGCCGTAAAGCGGAATGCCGGCCCGCTGACGGATCACGTTCACGTCGTCGATGGCGGCTGCGTCATTCCCCATCTTGGCGTTGGCCTCTGCACGGTTCAGGTACATCTCTGCCAGCCTGGAGATGACGGGCGACCAGAGTTGTGGCTGTCCCTCCTGGTTGGAGCACTTCAGCACATAATAGAGCGGATAGCCGTTGCGCAAAAGCATTCGGGGCTCCAGATCCACGTGAATCTGGGTGTTGCCCTGCATGATGTAGTACAAGGTTTCACCGTCCACCACCTCCTCGTACACGGGGTGTATCTCGCCGTTGTGCTCATACTCCCACACCCCGGTGTCGGGGTTTTGATAGACGTTGTGGGTGACAAACATCTTGGCTTCGATGGCCGGGTTATGGGTCTCGATGTAGATGATCCACATCAGGGGGTTGCCGTCGGCATCATTACCCACGTACTGCGGGTCGATGAAGGCATTCCGAAGGTCTTCGGGGTAGCGGCCCACCAGGTCCCTGTAGGGCTGTGAGGCGTACATCTCACCCCAGCCCACACCGTCGATGCGGGCATACATTCCACCCACGGCAAACCAGTGGTAGTCGTCTTCGTCCATCAGCGAGCGGCAGGCGAAGATGGTTTCGGTGTTATTTTCGGGCACGAAGGTGGGGTAGAGGGTGAAGGCTTCGCCCTGCAGCAGGCTGAACCTGCCTGAGTCGATCACCTTGCTGGCAAAATGGGCCGCATTCTCGTTGTCTTCCATGTAAAGGTACACCCTTGAGAGGAGGGCCCATGCGGCCTCCTGGGAGGCGTAGATGCGGCGCTCCGATTCGGGCCTGGGAAGTTCCGACATCATGTCGGCAGCCTCCAGGAGGTCGGCGACGATCAGGTCGTAGACTTCAGCGACCGTGGCCCTTGGGGGGATGTTTTCCCTGTCGGCGTCGGTCTTCAGTGGTACACCCAGGTTGGTGTGGGGGTCTTGCGGGTAGGGCCTGCCCCAGATATTCACCAGGGTAAAGTAGAAAAAGGCACGCAGGTAATAGTTCTCCCCGATGATGTGGTCCATTCGGGCTGTCTCGCCCCGGACGGCGTGCTCGATGATCTTGTTGCAGTTGATGATGCCCCTGTAGGAGTCCACCCACAAGCTGTTCAGGTGGTAGTTGTTGGGCACGTGCTGGAAGTTGTACATGAAGTACAGGTGGTCGGTGGTGGCGCCGCTGAGGGCGATGTTATCGCCACCATATTCCCCGTGGAAGTGATAGGGACGCATGAAGGTGTTTTGCTTCAGGATGGCGTAAGTGCCAAGGGAAGCCGCCTCCAGTCCCAGCTCATCGGAAAAGACCACCTCGTCGGTCAGGTCCTGGAAGGGGGTCCTGTCGATGTCGCAGGCGTGGATGGCCAATGTCACGATGGCGATGATCAGGATTTTTATCTTTTTCATGATATTGTTCTTTCTGGTTTATAAATGATTACAAGTCAACCTGGATGCCGAGCATGAAGCGTTGCACCACGGGATAGAGGGCCCCGGATTCGGGATCCATCCCTGACCAATCGGTGATGGTATAGAGGTTGTCGGCACTCACGTAGACCCTGGCATGCTGAACACCTATACGGTAGGCGGTGGTCAGCGGCAGGTCGTAGGCCAGGCTCACGTTGCGCAGGCGGATGTAGCTGGCGTCTTCCAGGAATCGTGTGGAGGGCCTGTTGGCGTCCCTGTTTCCACCCATCATGGCGCGGGGGTGTGTGGCGATGTCGCCGGGCTTTTCCCAGCGAGACCAGCCATCGGCCAGGTTCATCTGGTTGAAGGTGGGGTAGTTCCCGTCGCTGTCAAAGAGCTGGCGGTTGCTGTTGTAAAGGTATATCCCCTGTACGAAATTGATGTTGAAGGCCAGGGTGAAGTTCTGGTAACGGATGGTGTTGACCAGTCCGCCGGTGTAGTCGGGAGAGCTGGTCTGTCCGGTGAACTGCAGGGTGGCGTCACTGTACACATTGGTCAGCTGTACGGTCTGTGTGCCGTCTTCGTTCTCGATGATTTGCTCCCACAGCGGGTCACCGTTGCCGGGGTCAACGCCGTACCATACACGCATGAACCAGGAGTCCATGTCGTAGCCCTCGGCGATGCGAATGCTTCCCTGGGTAATGGGCTGTCCCTCGTAGAGGCTGATCACCTCGTTGCGGTTGAAGGAGATATGGAAGCTCAGGTCCCACTGGAAGTCGGGACGCTGAATGATCTCAGGCCTCAGCGAGAGTTCGACGCCCCTGTTTCGTATCTCCCCGATGTTTTCCCATACGCCGGTGAAGCCGGTGAGGGCGGGCAGGGGCACGTTATAGAGCAGTCCCGAGTTGTTACGCTGGTAAAGGTCGACGGTGGCGGTGAGGCGGTTGAACAGCCTGGATTCCACTGCCATGTTGCGGCTCACGGTTTTTTCCCAGCCGATGAGCGGGTTGGCTATCTGGTAGGGGCGTGCTGCCGGGTTGCCCGCATATTGGCCGGTGAGCTCATAATAACCCAGGTGGGGAAAACCACTGGGCGAGTTGCCCACCTCACCGTAGCTGGCCGTGACTTTCAGTACGTTGACCCAGTCGATGTCTGCCATGAAGTCTTCGTAATGCATGTTCCAGCCGCCGCTGAAGGACCAGAAATTACCATAGCGGTTGTCGCGGCCGAAGCTGGAGGATCCCTCCCTGTTGAAAGAGGCGGTACCCATGTAGCGGTCGTCGTAGACATACTGGACGTTCACCAGCATCGACTGGCGGGCGCTCTGGTACTTGAATCCGCTCACGCCGGCAGCGGAAGAAGTGGCATTGAGCACGTTCAGTCCGGCGGTAATGCCGTGGCCCGTGGCGCTGTTGTCGTCGTAGTGGGTGTCGCTGAACTCGTAAGCCACGAAGGCCTGCACGCTGTGGTCACCAAAGCTGTCGTGATAGCGGAGCATCTGGTTGGCCAGGCGGTTCCTGGAATAGCTGTAACCCGCGTTAAATGCGCCGTTGGTGGCCCATCCGCCGGTTGAGCGTGGATCCGTGTAGAACTCGCTGTTGCCAAAGCTGAAGCTCACGTTGTTCATGGAGGTGAAGGTCAAAAAATCGGTGATCTCCAGGTCACCCCCAATGGTTGTCCTCAGGTTGTTGGTGCGGCTTGCACCATAGTTCCACTGGAGGTTGTAGAGATAGTTGCTGTTGTCGCGGCCCATCCACGGGTAATCTGTGTCGCTGCCCGGTTCGATGGGGGTGCCGTCCTCCTTGTAGGGATGATCCCAGGGTAGGTAGGTGAATGCGTTATAGGTGCTGTGCTCGCGGTTGTCTACATTGTTCAGGTTGCCCATGAAATTACCCCTCAGGGTAAGGCGGTCGTTGGCTTTCACTTCCAGGTTCACGATGCCCGAGTAGCGCTCATATTCGTATCCGCGCAGTGCGCCCGACTCATTGTAGTAGGTTCCTGACAGGTAGGTGTTCACCCTGTCGGTCCCGCCGGTATAGCTCAGGGTATATTCTTGTGCGATGCCCGTCTGGGTGGCAATGTCCAGCCAGTCGGTGTCCACATTGAGCAGGCTTTCGTTGACGCTGGCGTTCCAGGTGACCTGGTAGTCGTATAGCTCCTGGGAGTTCATCAGTGAAAAGTTGCCCCGGTGGAACTGTGTACCGCCGGTGGTGGCGTGGAAGCTCAGTTGCGATACGCCGTCGTCGGCCCTTTTTGTCTGGACGAGGATCACCCCGTTGGCGGCGCGGGAGCCATAGAGGGCGGTGGCGCTGGCGTCTTTCAGGATAGTGATGCTCTCGATGTCGGCCGGATTGATATTGGGCTCAGAGTGGCCAATGGGCACACCATCCACGACCCAGAGCGGGTTGTTGGTGGTATGGATGGAGCCCTTTCCCCTGATCTGCAGGGAGGCTGTTTGTCCGGGCCTCCCTGTGGCGCTGCGGGCATATACCCCGGGGGCCTTGCCCTGGATAAGTGCGGAGATGCGTGGGGTAAACACGTCACGCAGGTCATCCTCACCCAGGCCAACCACGGAGCCGGTGAGATTGGAACGGGGGGTGGAGCCGTAGGCGATCACGATGATCTCATCCAGCATGTCGACGCTTGGCTCCAGTGCCACGTCCAGCCTGGACCTTGATTCAAGTGGAATTTCAAGTGTTTCGAAGCCAATGAAGGAGAACTGCAGGACCACGTTGCCATCGGCCAGTCGCAAGGTGTAGGATCCGTTGATGTCGGTGACTGCCCCGGTGGTGGTGCCGAGAACGACCACATTGACTCCCGGCAGGGTTTCGCCGGTGACCTGGTCGGTGACGATGCCGCTGACGACCACGTCCTGTGCCACGAGCGGGTGGCTGGCGGCAGCCATACAGAGGGCCGCCAGGAACATCAGAATGCCCTTCCAGCTGCCCCGGGCACGGCCGGCATGCTTGTTTTCCCCGCGGAAAACTTGTGTTACATAATACTTCATAGGTGTGTGATTTTGGTTGATGGAATATACATTGTTTAATAGGAGAGGACTTCATACACGGTGATGGTGCTCATGTGGGTCCAGTCCCTGCTGTCGTGCGTATCGAGTATGCGTATCCGGAAATACCGGGAGGTGAAGTTTTCCCCGAACTCCAGTGTCTGCAGTGCGTCCACGGGTTCGACGGGCAGGTTGGGTTCAGATTCCCACACGGTGGTCCAGTCGCTTCCGTTGCTACTCACCTGGAAGTCGAAATGGTTGGGGCGGTCGCTGATGCCGCTGGGCTGGCGGAAAGTGTAGTCAAAGCCGCCGATGGACTTCTCCTGGTCGAAGGTGATTTTGATCCAGTGGGGCAGCGGTTCTACGCCCGATGACCAGGCTGAGTGCCAGTAGGTGGATGTGTCACCGTCCACCAGGCTCTCTTTGGGGCCCTCGGAGGTCTCCTGTGTCCAGGCGTCGATCATATCCGCCGTCAGGTGGTGGATGATGTTGCCTGCCTCATCGGTTTCGAAGGTCCTTGTCTCACCGTAAGCCACACCCTCTTCATTGGCAGCGTAGGCCCTCATGTAGTACATGGTCTCCGGCTCCAGGTTGTCCAGGTGACTGACAAAGTCCCTTTCCAGCACCCCATCGATGGTATAGACCCCCTCGCTGGTGTAGTGGTCCGATACGGTGGGATCGCCCGAGGTGTTCCAGACCAGTCCCATGGCCGTGATGCGCAGGCCTCCGTCGTCGGTGATCGTCCCGCCGCTCATGGCTGAGTCGTGTGTGATCTCACTCACTTCCGCGGTGACAACCGCGGGAAGCTTTCCGTCGTCCTTGCTGCAGCCGGCGATGATCACCGCGCCGACGGCCAAAAAGCCAAACAACATGAACAACATCTTTTTGCTGTGTCTTTTCATGATCTTTGTGTTGGTTAATGATGAATAAAATGAGGGGCAACGCCCCATGTTATGATGCAAACAGTTCGTTATTCCAAAAACAAAAGCCAGCCATTCAAATAAAATATAATTAAAAGTGGGTGCAAGATATTAAGTATTTTTAAAAATAACAAAAATTTAACAAAAAAATTTATAAATTTGTGTTCTCAAAGGGTTACGGACAAAATGGACGGGAGATGAACAATGTCCTGAAATCCATATCAAACAAGCGATACAGGCAAGTCATCATAAACAAACGTATGAATGCGACAGTGGAAAAAGGCCACGCATTTTTTTTAAAAAAATCAAAAACCCATGAAAAACCTCAAGTATGTTGTGTCGGTCCTGGCGGTGGGACTCTTATTAATTAATGTATCCTGCAGCAAGGACGATGAAGTGGAAAACCCGGCCATGCACATCAGTGTGCCCACCGAGGGCAACAGCTGGTTTTTTCTGAATCCGGATTCTCCCAACCCCCAGGTGTGGGACGTTGGCGCCCAGAGCTGGACCAATCCGGAGGCGGTGAAGCGCACCTGGTTCTGGTTAAGGAGCGGGGGTGAATTGCACCTTGGCTTCAGGGGCCGCGCAGAAAGCGGTACCTCTGTCCTGCTGGCCCGATTTGGGGACACCGAAAAGGAGATAGCGCTCAGCGGCGACGCTTACGAGGAGGTCTACCTGGGCACCTTCGACATCCAGGGGCCTGGCTATTACTACCTTGACCTGCAGGGGGTATCCAGGGAGAGCCTGGATTTTGCCCACGTTCCCAGCGTGGTCCTGGGGGGGAGTGCCACCCAGGCTGGGGTCTACTATGTGAACGAAGACTATTTTTACTGGGGACGAAGGGGTCCGTCGGTCCACCTGGGCTACGGCATCCCCCCACAGGCGGGCAACGTGAGGTGGTTTTACAATGAGCTGCACATTCCGGAAGGAAGCGATGTGATCGGTTCTTTCTTCATGGCCAATGGGTTCCGGGATGGTTATTTCGGCATGCAGGTCAACTCAGGCCACGAGCGCAGGGTGCTCTTTTCGGTTTGGAGTCCCTATGACACCGATTTCCCGGATGAGATTCCCGACGACCAGCGCGTGGAGCTCCTGCGAAAGGGGGAGGGGGTGATTACCCAGGACTTCGGACACGAGGGCTCTGGCGGACAGAGTTACCTGGTGTATAACTGGCAGGTGGGACAAACCTATCGTTTCCTGCTGAAGGGAGAGCCCTCGGGCGACAACAAGACCGACTATACCGCCTACTTTCATTCACCCGATGAGGGCGAGTGGCGGTTGATTGCCAGCTGGCGCCGTCCGCTCACCAACAGGTATTTGCAAAACATCCACTCTTTCCTGGAAAACTTCGTCACCTCCACGGGCGCCCTGCCAAGGGAAGGCCACTACAACAACCAGTGGGTCAAGGATACCTCGGGTCAGTGGCACGAGCTGACCACGGCCACCTTTACGGCCGATGCCACGGCCAGGGACAATGCGCGACTGGATTATGCAGGGGGACAGCAACAGGGAGCCAATGGCTTTTTCATGAAGAACTGTGGCTTTTTCAGCGACAACACAGCCATCGACTCACAGCACAGCCGCACTCCCCTGGGCATTCCGCCCGACATCGACTTGTCGGAGCTGCCGTAAGGCCGGGTGAGGGCCAGTACGTTTCAGCAGGAGCCCGGGGTGAGCTTCCCGGAGGATTGTCCGTTTGCGGGGATCACCGGTATGGTGGAGAAACGCCAGTATGTTTCAGCAGGAGCCCGGGCCATTGCCGTACTTACGGTCCAGGGTATGTTTGAACACCAGCGGCAGGGTGCCGTAGAGGCCTGCCTTTTCCTTCAGGGCTGACAACCATATCTTGGTGTCCTGCTTCAGGCGCAGCATGGTGTACTTGTTCAGCTTTTGCTTCACCGGGTCGGTGATCAGGTTCCCGGCTTCGGCCATCTCTCCTCCGATGATGATGGCCTCCGGGTTGAACAGGTGGATGAGCACCGCCATCCCCTTGGCCAGCTCTTCGCCGGCCCCCTCGATGAGCTCGATGGCGAAGAGGTCGCCCAGCTTAGCTGCTTCGATGATGGTCGCCAGCTTCAGTTTGCCGCCCTGCTTTTCCATCAATTGGCTGATGATGGAGCTCTTGCCCGCTTCAATCATCTCCCTGGACTTTTTCACCAGGGCGGTGCCCGATGCAATGGTTTCCAGGCATCCGATCTTTCCGCAGTAGCACAAGGCCCCTTCCGGATCCATCTGGATGTGGCCAAACTCACCGCAGAATCCTGAGTGTCCGTGGTATAATACGTTATCGATAATGATGCCCAGTCCGATGCCGGAGCCGATGTTGATAAACAGGACATTGGACTTGTCACGGGCCAGTCCGAACCAGGACTCACCCACGGCCATGGCCTTTGTGTCGTGCTCAATCACCGTGGGCAGGCCAAAAACATCTTCAAAGACATCCGAAAGCCGCCTGCCCTCAAACAGGTCATAACTGTAGCTTACCCCGCTGCGGATATCAATCAGTCCCGGTATGGTCACTCCCAGTCCCAGGATGGAACGCTTGTCTATACCGTGCTTTGCCCACAAGGCAACAAACGCTTCCTTCAGTAATTCCAGGATGTTCCCGGTGGTTTCCAAGCCTTCTCCAAGCTCCAGCACATCGCACACTTCTTCGTTGTGCAGGTTGAACACCCCCAGGCGGCTGTATTTCCTGCTCAGGTCGATGCCCGCTATGAGTCCACCCTCCGGGTTGAGGTCGAACATGGCGGGACGGCGACCCCCCTTGGATTCGCCCGTGCCAAACTGGCTCACCCAACCCTCGGCCATCAGTTCGTGCATGATGGCCGTGATGGATGGAATGCTGCTGTTGGTGGTCTCGCATAGTTCAGCGATGGTTTTTTTCTCTTCCTTGTAAAATGTCTCCAGTATTCGCTTCTTTGTCAGCAACTTCTTTACGGACTGGGGTCCTGACTTCGCTATGGGGGCTTCACCTGGGTGTTGTTTTAAAGAAGACATCGGGTAAGATGTTTGGTATTATAAATAGTATAAAAACGGCCGCAAGGTAATAAAAATAAATTAAAAAGTAGCCTCATCGGGCCATGGCTTATCTTTTTCCGGTGCAGGGCTGATCGGCCACCACCCTGCCAGGCTAAACCTTTTTTGTTTTCTGTGGTTATTTACATGTGAATTGTGAACACCCGGGCTGCATGTTTCATCCTTCAGCCCCCCAAAAATGCAACGCTTTTCTTTTTGGGGAAGCACATTGCGGAGGGGTAGGCTAAAACCTGACATTGTCTTATGCGTTACTTAGGACCTGGCATCTTGCTGGCAGGGGCCGCCATTGGCGGATCCCACCTGGTGGCCAGCACCCAGGCCGGGGCACACTACGGTTGGTCCTTGCTGGGCATTCTTTTCCTTGTGAACCTCTTTAAGTACCCATTCTTCAGGTATGGTCAGCGCTATACCGCTGCCACGGGAGAAAGCATTCTCCAGGGCTATATGCGACTGGGCAGGCCTTACCTGGTCCTCTTTTTTGTCCTGAACCTCGTGGCAGGCATTGCCAACATAGCGGGGGTGAGCATGATCACCGGCAGCCTGGCCACCAACCTGGGCATCGGTGGGATCAGCATCCCCACCTGGTCGGCCCTGTTCATGGCGTCCAGCGTCCTGGTGATCATCTTCGGGGGATTTGGCCTGTTGCGCCGCATCGGTAAATTGGTGGTGGCCGTGCTTGGACTGTCCACCATCGTGGCCATGGTGATCAGCCTGGTCAACGGTCCCGTGGCGGAGCCGGGCTATGTGGGGGAGTCGCCTTGGACCACCGCCTCATTCGGCTTTGTGATCATGTTCATGGGCTGGATGCCCGCGCCCATCGAAAGCTCGGTATGGCCTTCCCTCTGGATGAAATCCCAGGAAAAGCTCCGAAAACAGGCCGCCGTGATGCGCGAGACCATGATCGACTTCCACGTGGGCTATTATGCCAGTGTGATCCTGGCCTTTGTCTTCCTGGTGCTGGGAAAGATGGTGATGTATGGCAGTGGCACGGAGTTATCGGCCCAGGGAACGGTTTTTGCCCGCCAGCTGATCGATCTTTACAGCGAGACCATCGGACATTGGGCGCGTCCGTTGATCATCCTGGCAGCCTTATCGGCCATGGTCAGCACCACCCTGACCACCATAGATGCCTATCCGCGCTCCCTCACCCACACCACCACCCTGTTGTTTGACCCCCTGCTGGCCCACTACAGGAAAGTGCAGTACTTCTGGCTCCTTTCAGGGATAACGGGGGCTTACCTGCTGATCCGCTTCTTTGTGGACCAGCTGGGCGACATGCTCACCGTGGCCATGACCACCTCCTTCCTGAGCTCCCCGCTCTTTGCCTACATCAACTACCGGGTGATGGCCCTGGATGTGGTTCCTGACCAATACCGCCCCAAAGCCTGGGAAAGGTATTTGTCACTGACCGGTATCGCCTTTCTCACCGGGTTCGGGGTCATCTTCGTTTACCACGTGTTCTTTTGATGCCCCCCTGAAAATGGCCCCGGGCGCCATCCCGGCCAGGGCGAGGTCCATTGCCGGCAGGAAAAGATGCAGGGCCATTGTTACTGACCTGGCTGCCGGACCAGCTGGTGCTTCTTTTCGCTTAAAGCCGTATCTTTGTTAAGATGTACCATTGACACCTCTTTGTCCATGGTGCGCAAACCCTGAACGGATGACCTCATTTGTCAAGA
>SKNE01000301.1 GCA_007120675.1 Bacteroidales bacterium | reverse complement strand
GTGCCGGAAGATGAGTCGCCCGCAGGCTTGCCCCTGGAGGAGATCCAGGATCACTCGGTGGGCTTTCACCAGGTGCTGGCGGAACAGGAAGGGCATGTGGTGGATTCCAGGCATATCGTCCGGCAAGCCCATGAGGTCAGAGATTATAAACGGGGCGCACACCTGTTGAATATCCATAGCTGGGGCCCTTTTGCCGTGGAAGTCAGCAATATGGATGTTCGGCCCGGACTGTCGGTCTTTTCCCAGAATCATTTGAGCACCTCCGTTTTGTCGGCTGGATATGAATGGGATATCAACGAGCGCCTGGGGAAGTATTATGTTAGCCACAGCTATTTCGGCCGTTATCCCGTGTTTGAGTTTTCAGCCGAGAGCGGCCAGCGGCAGTCTTATTATGTGGACCAGGGCAGCCCCGACGAACTGATCCCCTTTTTGTGGCGCGAACGGGCTGTAAGGATGCGCACCAGCGTTCCCCTGCGGTTTCGCCGTGGCCCCGTGATGTACGGCGTCACCCCTTCCGTGCGCCTGGGCGTGACCTCTGTCGGCGTCACCCGCGACAGTCCCGATTTCTTTGAATCCAACGAGGTGTTCCCATTTGAATACAGGCTGTTGGCCTACAGGCAGTACCGTTCCGTGGTGCGTGACATCAGGCCCCGCTTTGCCCAGGTCGTTGACCTTCAATACCGTCACACCCCTTTCCCGGGCGGTGATATGGGCTACGTAATGGCCGTGCGGTTCATTGGCTATTTTCCGGGCCTGGTCAGGCACCATAGTCTCCGGCTGGTGGCCGCCTACCAGGAGCAGGAGCGGGGGGAGCCCCGGCAGTTCACTGTCAACTACAGCTTTCCCAGCCTAATACAATACCCCCGGGGCCATCATCACCGCTACGACATCAGCGTCTGCAGCTTTTCTGCCGACTACGCATTTCCGCTGGCCTATCCTGACTGGGCCCTGCCTTCTGTATTGTATGTTAAGCGTTTGCATCTGAACCTCTTCGGAGATTATGCCAGGGCAGACAGGATGATGTTTCCCGGTGAGGGGAGCCCTTACATGGCCAGGGAAGAGATGACCTCCCTGGGGGCTGACCTGGTGTTCCATGTCCACCTTTTTCGCTTTTTTTCCCCGTTGGACCTGGGTCTGCGCACCATTTACCTGCCCGATGACGGGGAGGTTTTGTGGCGTTTGCTGCTGGCTTTTGACCTTTGAGAAGGGAAGGGCATCAGAAAGGGCTGTCAAAGTCCCTGAAAAAGGGGGCGTTCTTGTCTTTTTCGCTCAGGATAGGCGAGTCGGTTTCCCAGTCTATGCCCAGGGCGGGGTCGTTCCAGCGGATGGCACGGTCCGATTCCCTGTGATAGGTCTGGGTGCACTTGTAGGCAAAGATGGTGTTGTCTTCCAGGGTGAGAAAACCGTGGGCAAAGCCTTCGGGTATAAAGAGCATGAGGCGGTTTTCCGTGTCGAGCCGCATTTTGAAATGTTGTCCGAAGGTGGGCTCATGGCGGCGCAGGTCGACCACCACATCGATGATGGCCCCCTGCGTTACCCTGACCAGCTTTGCCTGGGCGAACGGGGGCACCTGGAAGTGCAATCCGCGAAGCACGTTCCTGACCGAGCCCGACTCGTTGTCTTGTGCAAATACGCTGGGGACGCCGGCCTGTTCAAATTGTGTTTTGTTCCATACTTCAAAAAAGTAACCGCGGTCATCGGTGAAAACCCGGGGCTTGATGACCAACAGGCCCCGAAAGGGTGTGGGGGTGACTTTCATGGTGAGTTCATTTGGGGGTGAATGCAATGATTGAAAAAACCGGGGCTTACAGGTGAATCACTTCACCGTAGGCTGCCGCGGCGGCTTCCATGATGGCCTCCGACATGGTGGGATGGGGGTGGACCGCCTTGATCATTTCGTGGCCCGTGGTTTCCAGCTTGCGGGCCACCACCGCTTCGGCGATCATTTCCGTCACGTTGGCGCCGATCATATGCACGCCAAGCAACTCCCCGTATTTTGCGTCGAAGATCACTTTGACGAAGCCCTCCTTGGATCCGGCCGCACTGGCCTTTCCGCTTGCAGAAAAGGGAAACTTGCCCACCTTTAGTTCATAGCCTGCCTCCCTGGCCGCTTTTTCCGTGTATCCCACCGAGGCTATCTCGGGCGAACAATAGGTGCATCCGGGGATGTTGTTGTAATCCATCGGTTCCGCTTTCAGGCCGGCCATTTTTTCCACGCATATGATCCCTTCGGCCGAAGCCACATGGGCCAGTGCGGGCCCGTGGACCACATCACCGATGGCGTAGACGCCTTCCACATTGGTGCGGTAAAATTCATCCACCTTGATCTTCCCTTTATCCAGCTCAACACCGGTCTCTTCCAGGCCGATCCCTTCCACATTGGGACTGATACCCACCGCCGACAGAACGATGTCGGCCTCGATGGTCTCTTCCCCTTTTTTTGTCTTCACCTTTACCTTGCACTGCTTTCCCTTCGTGTCGACCGACTCCACCGAGCTGTTGGTCATCACCTTGATTTTGGCTTTTTTGAAGGTGCGCTCCAGCTGTTTGGACACCTCCTCGTCTTCCAGCGGAACAATATTCGGCATGTACTCCACCAGCGTTACCCTGGTGCCGATGGCGTTGAAAAAATAAGCAAACTCTGTCCCAATGGCCCCTGAGCCAACCACCACCATGGATTCAGGCTGCTTTTCCAGGACCATGGCTTCGCGGTATCCGATCACCTTTTTGCCATCCTGGGGCAGGCTGTCCAGCTGCCGGCTGCGGGCCCCCGTAGCGATGAGCACGTTCCTTGCTTCGTAAGTCGTGGTTTTGCCCTCATCGTCGCTGACCTCCACCTTTTTACCGGGTAGCACCCTGCCGTGTCCACGGAGGTGATCGATCTTGTTTTTCTTGAACAAAAACTGGATCCCCTTGCTCATGCCGTCGGCCACCCCCCGGCTCCTTTTTACCATGTCCGGCAGGCTGGCTTCCGGCGTTGAAGCCACGCTGATTCCGTAGTCCTTTGCATGCTTCAGGTATTCAAACACCTGTGCACTCTTCAAAAGGGCTTTGGTGGGGATGCAACCCCAGTTGAGGCAGACGCCTCCGAGCTCAGCCTTTTCCACCACGCCCACCTTCATGCCCAGCTGCGAAGCCCTGATGGCCGCTACATAACCGCCGGGTCCGCTGCCCAGCACGATCAGATCATACATCATGTCCTTCATTTTTTTGGAATTAAGATCAAATTCAACGGTTCACCCAGTCAACTGACGGAACGTTCATTGAACGGTTTACTATCTCTGCTTGTTCATTGTTTCCTTGACCTTGCCTGCCTGACTGATCACGCCGGGCCTGGCTTCGGCCGCATTGCCGATGATCACCAGGTCAGCACCGGCTTCCCAAACATCCCCGGCTGTTTCGGCTTCGCGTATGCCGCCCCCAACAACCAGGGGCAGTGAGATATGTTGCTTCACAAGCCCTATCATCTCCAGGGGGACAGGGTGCTTTGCCCCCGAGCCGGCATCCATGAAAATGAGCTGTAAACCCAGCATCTCGCCGGCCATGGCCGTGCAAAAGGCGATGTCGGTTTTTTCCCTGGGAATGGGGGTGGTGTTGCTCATGTACATGACGGAATTAACCAGTCCGCTTTCAACGAGCATATAGCCCGTGGGAATGACCTCCAGGCCGCTGTTTTTCAACATGGGGGCGGCCAGCACGTGATTGCCTATGAGCATCTCCGGGTTGCGTCCCGAGATCAGGGAAAGGAACAGCAACGCGTCAGCCCCCGGTTCGATCTGCATGATGTTGCCCGGGAAAATGAGCACCGGCAGGGAGCTGTGTCGTTTTATTTCCGCGATGCACTTGCTCATGTTTTGCCTGGTGAGCAGGCTGCCCCCCACCAGCAAATAATCGGTGCCCGATTCCTGCGCCATGGTGCAAAGTGTTTTCAATGAAGCAGGACTGCATTTGTCGGGATCCACCAAAACCCCCAGCTGCTTGATGCTTTGTTCGCTTTTTTTTGTGATGTTGTTCAATAAGGTCATGCCACGAAATTAATTGTCTATCACATACACCAGGAGGTATTCCCCGATCATGTCGTAATACAGTGCATAATGTTTGTTTATCTCTCTATGTTCGATGGAAGCGTTTATCCGGCCAGTGGCGGTAAATGCAAAGGGTTTTACAAGGATGTGTTCTTTAAAGGAGATCTCCCGCCTGCCATGCAGCTTATAGAGGGCTTCCTTGGCACACCATATCAGCATCAGGCTTTCCGTGGCATGGGAGGTAAAGTGATAGTCAAGCTCTTCTTCCCGCAGGAACTTGTGGGCCAGCCGGTGTATCTTGGGCTGGATGGCTTCGATGTCGATGCCCACGGCCCTGGTGGGACTCACCATCAGTGCGGCATACACACCTGAATGAGCCACCGACAGGTTGCTTCTGCCATTATCAAGCCGTGGCTTACCGAAAGGATCATAAGAGATCCCTGTGGGAGTTTCACCGGGCAATAGTGAGGGGAGGATCAGGCGATAGCTGAGCCAGTGTTTTTTGCGCAGCGGACTGTGGAGTGAGGCGTAATGGGACCGCTTCTTACCGGAAAGCCGGGCCATGTCATACAGGACGTCCAGGGCTTCGGTGATCTCCCATACCCCCAGGCTGGCTTCAGGCATATGTTTTGTCAGGAAAAGCCCCATCCTTGCGTGTGGATTAATGATTGAGTGATGCCTTGGGTGTGCGCTTTGAGGCAGGTTTCTTAAACTGCTGCATAAGTCTTATCTTTG
>SKNE01000149.1 GCA_007120675.1 Bacteroidales bacterium | reverse complement strand
GCTGTAATCTGCAGGGGAGGGGCTGCGGCCTGGCGAAGTTGTTGCGTAAGCTACGGGAGAGGGGGGGACTGCTTCTTGTGGGAGATGTGGTGTAATCCACGGCGTGGACTGCGGCCTGGCGGAAATGGGGGCTGCCACCGGCAAAACTGGGATACAGCCATCACATGAAGAAGAAGAAAAACAGCACAATGTCTTTTTGCCTCATGCCAGGCGCCCTGCCCATGTGCCGCCCGCTGCGGTCGTAAATCATGTCCCCTTCTATGCGGCCGATCATGCTGCCGGTCCGGTCGTAGAGCATGCTGCCGTTCACGCGGCCCAGCCTCAGCCCGGTGGCATCGTAGATGTAATCGTCCTCAATTTCGCCCAGGTAGCGTCCGGCCGAATCGTACAGGCGATCATCCTCCAACGTGCCAATCAAACTGCCCCTGTAGTCGTAGAACCTGTTTTCGTGCACACGACCCAGGAACCGGCCGCGATCGTCATAGACCCTCTGTGCCGTGGCCAGCACAGGGAGAAAAAGGGCGCAGAGAAGAATAATCAGTGTTTGTTTCATGGCGTACAAACCTCCTTTCGTTACGGTCTAAAGGTACGAAAAATGCCATCAAAACCAAAGTGCTGCCTGCAAATACAAGATAGTAGCTTGTTTTGCTGTGCAGGCGCAAGGGAGAAGACCCACTTAGTCCTTCCGGACTGAAAGGAGGGCTATTCTCACATCCATGTAGGTGAATTCATCGCCCAGAACACGCATGATATCGCCTGGCTTGTCACTTTGCACACTGCGGGATGCAGCAAGGATCTGCGAGATTTTCTCTTTGTCCACTATCATCTCAGCCTCCAGTAAACCATTTTTGACATTGTTCACCATGTGGGTCTGGATGGTGGATATGGCCAGTTTACGGACCTGTGCAATGTCTTCGATCCCCTTGCTTTGCCGGAAAAGTTCAAGGCTTTGTTCGGCGGAAGACTGGGTGGCCTTGCCTTCTTTTGTTTTTTTCCCTGTTTTTTTCGTCCCCCTGTAAAGGATCCTGCTCACTTCTCCACCCGTCATTTTCTTTCTGTCTGCCATCATTTGTGGGTCTTCTGTATGCTCCCTGGTGGGTTCGGCATTCGCCAGCTTTGCCCGGATGAGTCCGCTGACCGCCCTTATTTTTTGCGTATGCCTGTATACCAGCAAATCCAAATCACGAAGCTCCCCGAGGTAAGCCTTCACCCCGCTGAGTGTCCCGACCTCCACCACCTGGTCGATGATGCATTGGGAAAGATCTTTGAGCCTTGGCAGAAAATAGGCGGCTGCCTTGTCCACCCTGTCCTTTGCTCTTTCCGGTGAATCGGTGGCAAATAACTGCCTTAGCTGTTTACGAAAGCGCCCTGCAATCTCCTCAAGGGCCATGACTTGGCGATGCAGACCTTGCGCCCATCCTGCATAAGCCTGTTTTGCAGAATGGCTTTCGGCTTTGTTGTATGTAAGCGTGTGCCAGTAAAAGGCCCGGCTAAGTTCCGACAGGTCGTAAGCCTGGAGAAGTTGCTGCCTGAGATAGCGATCTGACTCTTCTGCCAGGACGCGCCACAATGCTTTACTGTCTGGTTTTTTATGTTCCAGGAAACGCATGTCGGGATGGGGAGCAGGCAGGTTTTCTGGCAGTGCCTGGCTGAGTATGAGTCCCCCAAGGCCTGTGAGGCGTGATAAAGCCACGTAAACCTGGCCTGGAGCAAAAGCTGCTGACAGGTCGATGATGGCTTTGTCGAAACTAAGTCCCTGGCTTTTGTGCACAGTGATGGCCCAGGCCAGCTTTATGGGAAAATGGGAGAAGCATCCCAGCACCTTGTCTTCGATTTCATTGGTGCTTTCGTTGAGGCGGTATTTCTTGTTTTCCCATGCATGCCTGCTGAGCGTCACGGTGGGACTGCCATCGTTGAACGCCACCCTGATCTGCTTGCCGGAGAGGTGTTCCACCTGGCCGATTTTGCCGTTGAAATACGCTCCCTCTCCACTGGGGTCGTTCTTAACGAACATCACCTGGGCACCTTCTTTCAGATGCAGGGTGCAGGGGAGGGGATACAGGTTTTCCGGGAAGTCCCCCTCCACCACGGCATCATAGGCATGGCCCGGTTGCTCTATCCTCTGCAGCGCCTGCTGGTTAATGCGCTCCGCTTTGTGGTTGTGGGTTGTGATGTAGACATAGCCTTCGTATTTCCCCGGATCGGAAACCGCTTTGTGGTATTTATTGAGCAATGCCCTGTCTGCCTGGTCTGCCTGGTTGTCGCGCAGTTTGTTGAGCAGTCCGATAAAAAGCGGATCACTTTGCCGGTAGATTTTTTCCAGTTCAATGTGGACTGGGGGATCTTGCTTCAGGGCCCGGGCGTGAAAGAAGAATAAGCTGGGATAGTAAGCTTTCAGTAATTGCCACTCATCATGAGAAACCACCGGGGGAAGTTGCATGAGGTCACCTATGAACAGCACCTGCACCCCTCCAAAGGGAATGGCATGCTTGCGTCGCACGTGCCTTAGCATTGTGTCGATGGCATCAAGGGTATCGGCCCGCAGCATGCTCACCTCATCAATGACAAGCAACTCCAGCTCCCTTAACAGTGCGCGTTTGGCAGCAAAGAAGCGGGTGCCGCGAACCAGGCTGCCGGGTGTTTTTATCTCCCTGTTCAGGGAGGTGTCGGCAGGCAGCGTGTCGGAAGGAACAAAGAGAGCGGGTGCGAGCTGGAACAGGGAGTGCAGTGTGACTCCCCCGGCATTGATGGCCGCAATTCCGGTGGGTGCGGCAACCAGGACTTTCTTATGGCTGGTTCCGACCAGTTTTTTGAGGAAGGTGGTTTTGCCGGTGCCAGCCTTACCCGATAGAAACACATGCCTTGCTGTCGCATTTACAAATCGCGATGCCAGCTCAATTTGTTTATTTTCATTCATAATGATATAAATAATCTTCAAAGATATAAAAAATGCCAGCAAAACCAAAGTATTGCTGGCATTTTACGGGACTGTGCCCTGTTTTAGATTACGCCCTGGTCGATCATGGCGTCGGCCACCTTGATGAAACCGGCCACGTTGGCTCCTTTGACGTAATCGATGTATCCGTCTTCCTGCTCACCGTATTTCTTGCAGGCTTCGTGGATGTTCTTCATAATCTGGTGCAGTTTTTCCTCCACCTCTTCGGCGGGCCAGTTCAGCTTCATGGCATTTTGTGTCTGCTCCAGTCCTGAAGTGGAAACACCGCCTGCGTTGGCTGCTTTGCCGGGGCCATAAAGGACTTTGGCTTCCTGTATGATTTCTACGGCCTCGGGTGTACAGGGCATGTTTGCGCCTTCAGAGATGGCTATCACGCCATTGTTCACCAGGTTGCGTGCGTCCTCGGCATCCAGCTCGTTCTGGATGGCGCAGGGCATCGCGATATCCACCTTTTGCTCCCATGGGCGCTTACCTTCAAAAAATTGGGCGTTGGGGAATTCATAGGTGTAAGGCTTTACGATGTCCTGGTTGGATGCGCGCAGCTCGAGCAAGTAGTCGATCTTTTCACCTGAGATGCCATCGGGATCGTATACGTAGCCGTCGGGACCGCTAATGGTTACAACTTTGGCCCCCAGCTGCGTGGCCTTCAGGGCAGCGCCCCAGGTCACGTTACCGAAACCCGATAATCCAACGGTCTTGCCACGGATCCCTTCCCCGCGGGTTTTGAGCATCTCTTCTGCGAAGAACACTGCGCCGTAACCGGTGGCTTCCGGGCGGATCAGGCTGCCACCCCAGTTGCGGCCCTTTCCGGTGAAGGTGCCGGTATGCTCACCCACCAGCTTCTTGTACATGCCGTACATATAGCCGATTTCGCGGCCTCCTACGCCAATGTCGCCGGCGGGGATGTCGGTGTCGGGTCCGATGTATTTATACAGTTCACTCATGAAGGCCTGGCAGAAACGCATGATCTCAGCCTGTGACTTGCCCTTGGGATCAAAGTCGCTGCCACCCTTGGCTCCGCCCATGGGCAGGGTGGTCAGACTGTTCTTGAAGATCTGCTCGAAGCCCAAAAACTTCAGTCCGCTCAGGGTAACGCTGGGGTGGAAGCGGCAACCCCCCTTGTAAGGCCCGATGGCGTTGTTGAACTGCACCCGGTAGCCCCTGTTAACATGCACCTTGCCTTTGTCATCCACCCATTCAACCTTAAAGGAAATCACCCTGTCGGGCTCAGTGATGCGATCGATGATGTTCGCAGCCTGGTACTTGGGGTTCTCCACCACCACGTCAATGATGGTTTCCAGCACTTCCCTGACTGCCTGCAAAAACTCTTTTTCGCCCGGATTCTTACGCTCCAGGTCTGCCATTATCTTCTCTAAATTCATAACACTTGGGTTTAATAAAATGATACAAAAAGAAAAGTTGTTAATTAATTAGCAATAAAGGGGCGAATTTAGCCCTTATTTGTGACTAAAACAAACAAACGACAGAAAAATCTTTTTAACTCAGGTTTTTATGGAAGGCTTCATCACCACCCCCCTTTTCTTGCTGCCATCAATCTTGATGGGGATGGGTTGGTCGAAGTGGACGTGTCGGACGAATTCGTCTTCATAGGCGGCTTTCTGGCTGTTGAGGAAATCCACGTCGTAGTGGCCATCCTTGACAAAGGGGTTGATGGTGAAATAGCCCACGCTGAAGGAGGTCAGGTTCTGGAAGAAGTGAGTGCCCTGGCTGGGGTCTATCTGGAAGTTTTTCAGTCCCGACTCCACAATGAGGCGTGCTGCTGAGATCTGGGCCCATTTCACGGGAACCCCCAGCCACGGATCGGTGGAACCCCAGCGTCCCGGACCCACCAGTACGTACTGATGACCCTGATCCTTGATCTGCTTGTTAAGCTTATTGATGATCTCGGCAATTTCCTTGGTCCTGGCGGGGTC
>SKNE01000204.1 GCA_007120675.1 Bacteroidales bacterium | reverse complement strand
TAAGTGTAATCGTAGTTTTATCGGTTGTACGATTAAGCCTGATCCTACGTAGGGGAAAGATGACAGGCAACTGTTCAGACTTCTCAATCAACCTGTCGAACTTTGGATGCAAGGGGTTGATCCAGCCCGTGCCCCATATACAAAACAAGCCACCCTTAAAAAAGGATGGCTCGTTTTGATGCCCTGAGCTATTCCGCAAAGGGAAAAAAGAAATTACCGCGCCATGGTGGATTAAATCGCTGCCAGCCGTTGCAGGATGCCGGCGCCTTTCCGGGTGAGGATCTGCTTCCTGTCTGCACCGGTGGAGATGATATCCACGGGAACCTGGACAAAGTCCTCGATCATCGAGACGTAGGCCAGCAATTGTGGTGGCAGTTGTTCGAAGGATTTTACGTCCTCAAGATCCGTTTGCCAGCCGGGCAATTCCTTGTACAGTGGCTTGAGCTCTTCGGATTCGGTGGTCAGGGGAAGAAGGCTTTGCTGCTGGCCGCGGATGTCGTAAGCCACGCACACCTTGATGCTTTCCAGCTCATTGAGCACATCCGCCTTGGTCATGATCAGGCGCGAAACGCCATTGACCATCACGGCATATTTGAGGGCGGGGAGGTCCAGCCAGCCGCAGCGCCTTGGCCTGCCGGTGGTGGATCCGAACTCATTGCCCAGGTCACGCAGCCGCTCGGCCTCTTTACCATGCAGCTCGGTGGGAAAAGGGCCGCTGCCCACGCGGGTACAATACGCCTTGAATACGCCAAATACTTCGCCAATGCGTGTGGGGGCCAGTCCCAGCCCTACACAAGCACCGGCCGTGATGGTGTTGGAGGAGGTAACGTAAGGATAGGAGCCAAAGTCAATATCCAGTAAAGTACCCTGCGCCCCTTCGGCCAACACCCTTGCCCCCTTGTCCAGGGTCTCGTTCACAAACACCTCGCTCTGCACCCGGGGCAGGGCCTTCAGCCTTTCCAGTCCGCGAAACCAGGCCTCCTCATAATCATCGAAGGGCAGTCCATCCAGCTGCAGGCTTTTGTGGTCAAAGGCCAGGCTTTCGGCCAGGCGGAAGTGCTCCGTCTTCAATGCGTTGTACTTCTCCATGAAGCGGTCGGATGCGGTATC
This sequence comes from Bacteroidales bacterium, assembly GCA_007120675.1. Classification (GTDB taxonomy): domain Bacteria; phylum Bacteroidota; class Bacteroidia; order Bacteroidales; family UBA7960; genus PUPG01. Next base: position 3,787 of record SKNE01000204.1, on the reverse strand, counting down.
GATCAGTCGCAAACCGGTACGTGCCACCTTATCTGTGTAGGCGGGACCGATCCCTTTCAGGGTGCTGCCGATGCGCAGATTGCCCTTCTTATTCTCAAAGGCTGCATCCAGCAGACGGTGGGAAGGGAGGATCAGGTGCGCCTTCCCGCAAATGAACAAGGACTCCTGCAGCACCTCCACGGGCATGTCCAGCTGATCCAGTTCCCGGTTAATGATGAACGGATCAAGGACCACGCCGTTGCCCACCACGTTCAGGCACCCCTGGTGAAAAATGCCAGAGGGAATGGTGTGCAAGATGTATTTCTTGCCTTCAAAGACCAGGGTGTGCCCGGCATTGGGGCCGCCCTGGAATCGTGCAACCATCTTATAGTGAGGGGTCAGTACATCCACGATCTTGCCCTTGCCTTCGTCGCCCCATTGCAAGCCCAGCAATACATCCGCTTTATTGGTTTCCATGCCGTTTTGGTTTTATTGGATACGTATCCAAGCCCAAAAATAGCATATTTTGGGCATTGAACAAATTATTATCCACAAGGGAGCGGGTATTTCGGCATCGAAGGGGCGGATGCAGCGGGCAGGGCCAGCGATGTCAATGGGGCGGAAGCAGCAGGTAGCAGCGGGCAGGGCCAGCGGCACAAGCAGGGGCATCAGACAGGGATGGGCATTATTTCTTCTGGCAATTCTTGCAGAGGCCGTAGAAGGCGAAGGAGCGGTGCGTGACCTGGAAGTTCATCAGCTTGGAAACTGAATCCTGTATCATTTGCAGGCGGGGGTCGCAGAATTCGTAGAGCTTACCACAATCAGAGCATACCAGGTGGTCGTGCTGACGGTATTTGTAGGATTTTTCAAACTGGGCCACATTCTTGCCAAACTGGTGCTTCACCACCAGGTTGCAGCTGAGCAGCAGCTCAATGGTGTTGTAGAGGGTGGCACGGCTGACCCTGTACTTATTGTTTTTCATTTTGATGTACAGCGACTCCACATCGAAGTGACCATCCGTCAGGTAAATCTCACGCAGGATGGTAAAACGCTCAGGGGTCTTACGGTGTCCATTGTTTTCCAGGTAATCGGAAAAAATCCCCTTTACGGTCTCCAGTACATCCTTGTCACTATATGTTTCTTTCATCTGTTCAACAGTGTTCATCTGTTCATCATTTTATGTTTTGGTCAGATGGAACTCGCCGTTAGATGATCATCATCAATGCGACCCATTCAGGCCTTGGCTCTTTTTTTGAGCAAACAAATGAGAGGGTAAAGATAAGCAATTTTAGCTTATTTAAACTACATAAAAATAACAATGGGATGGAGGTCTTTGTTCAACTTCGGAAAGTCTTGCCTGGCCGGTGTTTGCAGGGAGTATCACGACACCGCTTCCATCTTACCGATGCGTGTCACCTTGCTGATTCCCTTCAGCTTTTTCAGCTTCCTGATCAGGTTGTTCAGGTGCTGGGTGTCGTGGATGTAAAGCATCACTTCCCCCTCGAAGGTTCCGTCGTGTGTATCGAAATGGATGTTGCGGATATTGACGCTGTATTCGCTGGAGATGGTGTTGGTGATGTTTTGCAGCAGGCCCACCTCATCAATCCCTTTCAGGCGCAGGCCCGACAGGAAGGCGATGCTCTTGCTGGTCATCCACTTGGCCTTCACTACGCGGTAGGCGTACTTTGACATCAGTTGCACGGCATTGGGACAGTTGTTGCGGTGGATCTTGATGCCGTCCTGTATGGTGACAAAGCCAAAGACGTCGTCGCCGGGGATGGGGTTGCAGCAGGGCGACAGGGTATAGCTCAGGTTCTCCATGTTGTCGCCGATGAGCAATGTGTCGGGCTTCTTTTTGAGCTGCTGCCGGATTGGGTCTTTGGGTTCTTCGGCGGGACGCGCCTCTTTGGGGCGGGCAAAGGGGTTGCGGATATAGCTTAGGATGCCGCCTCCTTCGTGCTCAGAGACATAGGCCTTGATCTCTTTCTGTCCTATTTTGCCGATGGCCACTTCATAATACAGGTCCAGCGGGGCGGGGAGCTTGAAATGCTTCAGCAGGTCCTGCACCGTATCCTGGCTGAGCTCCATCTTAAACTGCTTGAGCTTCCGCTCCAGGATCTCCTTGCCGTCCTCGGCCTGCCTCTTCCGCTGCTCTTTCAGGGCGGACTTGATCTTGCCTTTGGCGCGGGCCGTGGTGACGTAGTTGAGCCAATCGGGCTTGGGCAGCTGTTTTTTGGAGGTGATGATCTCCACCTGGTCGCCGCTCTTCAGGGTGTAGCTAAGGGGAACCAGCTTATGGTTCACCTTGGCTCCCAGGCAGTTGTCACCAACCTGCGTGTGGATGCTGTAAGCGAAGTCCAGGGCGGTGGACCCCAGCGGCAGGGTGCGCAGTTCGCCTTTGGGCGTAAAGACGATGATTTCGTCGGAGAATAGGTTGAGCTTGAAATCGTCAATGAAGTCCAGCGCATCCGATTCGGCGCTTTTCAAAATCTCCCTGATCCGGCGCAGCCACTTGTCGATGCCGCTTTCACCGGAAGCGGATTCCTTGTACTTCCAGTGTGCGGCGTACCCCTTCTCGGCCACCTCATCCATGCGGGCGGTACGTATCTGCACCTCCACCCATTTGCCCTGGCGGCTCATCACCGTGGTATGGAGCGATTCGTAGCCATTGGCCTTGGGGGTGGAGATCCAGTCGCGCAAGCGGTCGGGGTTGGGCTGGTATATATCGGTCACGATGGAGTAGGCCCGCCAGCAGTCAGCCTTCTCACGGAAGTAGGGCGTATCCAGGATGATGCGGATGGCGAAGATGTCGTAGACCTCCTCGAAGGGCACCTCCTTTTTCTTCATCTTGCCCCAGATGGAGCTCACCGATTTGGTGCGGGCCAGGATGGTGCAGTCCAGCTTGTCCTTCTGCAGCGAACGCCTGATGGGCTTGGTAAAGGACTGGATGAACCGGTTACGCTCCTCTTTGGTGTCAGCCAGCTTCTGCTGGATGGTTTCGTAGACCTCGGGCTCGGTATATTTGAGCGCCAGGTCCTCCAGCTCACTTTTGATGGCATGGAATCCCAGCCTGTGCGCCAGGGGGGCAAAGAGGTAGAGCGTTTCGTTGGCCACCTTGAGCTGCTTGCGGGGGGGCAGCGACTCCAGCGTCCGCATATTGTGCAGGCGGTCAGCCAGCTTGATGAGGATCACCCGGACATCGTCCGACAGGGTGAGGAGCATCTTCCGGAAATTCTCTGCCTGGATGGAGGTGGTCTGATCGAAGATGTCGGATATCTTGGTCAGACCATCGATGATGCGCGACACCTCCTCATCGAAGTATTCGGAGATGTCCTCCAGGGTGTAATCGGTGTCCTCCACCACATCGTGGAGCAGCGAACACACCACGCTGGTGGCCCCCAGGCCGATCTCTTCCACCACAATCTTGGCCACCGCGATGGGATGGTAGATATAGGGTTCACCGCTTTTGCGACGATGATCCCGGTGTGCCTTGGCCGCAAAGTCAAAAGCCTGCCTGATCCGCTTCCTGTCCTCCTTTTTGATGGTGGGACGGCAAACGGTGAGCAGTGAGCGGTAGCGTTTCAGTATCTCCGCCCGTTCCTTTTCCAATGCAACTTCATCCATAGGGCACGGTTCATTAAAGGTGGCCCCGGGGGGACCACCTTACACAAAGATAATGAAGATCGGTTTGAAAATCAAGTCTGCCAGGCAAAGAGCGGAAAGTCGCCCATGAGGGCGTTCACCTTCTTCCTGACCCCGGCGATCACCGCCTCATCATCAATATTGGCTATCACCTCGTCGATGAAGT
>SKNE01000145.1 GCA_007120675.1 Bacteroidales bacterium | reverse complement strand
GTCCCGTCCCCGAGGTGTTCTCTTTTCCCTCGGGCTACGGTGTGATTCGCAGCCGCACCGTGCGGCCGCATTCTGGTCGTCATTACGGGCATGAGTCTCGCCGGAACGCTGCGCTGCCCGCGAATCAGGCGGCGCGGTTATTGGGTGATCAGATCTCTTCGTTGTTATCATGTTGGGTTACCACGCGGAGTGTATCGTGGGCGATCACCAGCTCTTCGTTGGTTGGCACCACCATCACCTTGACCCGGGACTCGTGTTTGGATATCATTTCCAGCTTTCCACGAAGTCCGGTGTTCTTCTCCACGTCGAATTGTATCCCGAGAAACTCCAGGTTTTTACAAATCTCCTCCCTGGTCTCAGGTCCGTTCTCTCCCACGCCTCCGGTGAATATGAGCAGGTCAATCCCACCCATGGCGGCCGCATAGGCACCGATGTATTTGATGATGCGGTAGAAGTACATATCCAGCGCCAGCTGGGCTTTTTTGTCCCCCTCTTTCCAGGCTGCGTTTTCGATGTCGCGCATGTCATTGGTGATGCCGCTGATGCCGAGCACACCGCTCTTCTTGTTGATCAGGTTGTTGGCCTCATCGACGCTAAGCCCTTTTTTCTTCATGATATAGAGCAGGGCACCCAGGTCCAGGTCGCCTGTGCGCGTGCCCATGATCAGGCCTTCCACCGGGGTAAGCCCCATGGAGGTGTCGACCGATTTGCCGTTTTTGATGGCTGCCACAGAGGCGCCATTTCCAAGGTGGCAAGTGATGGCCTTTACGTGGTCCTTTCGCATGAAAAGGGCATCGCAGGCTTTCTCAAACACATATTTATGGCTGGTGCCATGGAAGCCGTAACGCCTGATCTTGTCCTCTTCGTACAATTCGTAGGGCAGGGCGTACATATAGGCGTGGGGTGGTATGGTCTGGTGAAAGGCGGTGTCAAACACGGCCACCTGCGGTACGGTGGGCACCAGCTTTTCCATGGAAACGATCCCTTTCAGGTTGGCCGGATTGTGCAGGGGGGCCAGCTCAATGACCGCTTCAATGTTTTTCTTTACTTCTTCGGTGATGAGTGCGCTGGCACTGAAGCTTTCTCCACCGTGGGCGACACGGTGTCCGACGGCAATGATGTCGTCCACACTCTCAATCATCCCATGATTTGGATCAAGCAGCGCTTTAAGGATCAAATTGATACCGACCTCGTGGTTTTTGACGTCCTGAATCAGCATATAGGCTTCCTTGCCCTTGGGTTGATGCTTGAACTCACTGTCTTTCAGTCCCACCCGTTCGATGAGGCCTTTGGCCAGCAGTTCCGCATTGTTGGCCATGTCGATCAGCTGATACTTGATGGAAGAGCTTCCGCAATTGAGCACTAGGATTTTCATGTGTGTTTGTTTTTTTTGGATGGTGGGTTTGGGCTATCTGTATTGCTTGCTTAAGAATCCTTTCCTGCGGCCTGGTTGGCCGTGATGGCCACCAGGTTGACAATGTCGTCGACACTGCAGCCCCTTGAAAGGTCGTTGATGGGTGCGGCCATCCCCTGCAGAACCGGTCCGACTGCCTCGGCACCGGCCAGTCGCTGCACCAGCTTATAGGCGATATTGCCCACCTCCAGTGAAGGGAAAACCAGGACATTGGCCTTGCCGGCAATGGGGCTGCCGGGAGCCTTGCTCTGACCGATGGCCTCTACAATGGCAGCATCGGCCTGCATCTCTCCGTCGATGAGGAGGTTGGGGTCCATCTCCCTGGCCAGGCGGGTGGCTTCCACCACCTTTTCCACCATGGGATGGCTGGCGCTGCCTTTAGTGGAAAAACTAAGCATGGCTACCCTGGGCTCCATGCCAACAATCGAACGGGTGGTACTGGCAGTCATGATGGCTATCTCCGCCAGCTCCCTGGCGCTGGGATCGGGGTGGACCGCACAGTCGGCAAACACCATGATGCCATTCTCGCCCCATCCCTTATCCTGCATGATCATGATGAAAGCCCCGGACACCACACTGATGCCAGGCATGGTGCGCACCACCTGGAAAGCAGGACGCAACACATTTCCGGTGGCGTTCATGGCACCCGCCACCTCGCCGTCTGCGGCGCCATTCTTGATCAATAGGGTGGCCAGGTATAGGGGATCCTCCACCAGGCGAAGGGCTTCCTCTTTGGTTAGCCCCTTGTGCTTGCGGATCTCATAAAGCATGCCTGCGTAGAACTCCTTTTCTTGAAACGTACGGGGATCTATGATGGTGGCTTGCTTCACCGCGTCCAGGCCGGCCTCCTTCGCCTGTGACAAAATCATGGTGGGATCGCCCAAAAGAATCAGGCGGGCAATGCCCTCGGACAATATGATGTGGGCAGCCTTCAGTGTGCGCTCCTCATGGCCTTCGGGCAGTACAATGGTCTTTTGGTGTTTTTTGGCGTTCTGTTTGACAGACTCAAGCAATTGCATAGGTTCTTCCTCTGTTATCCTGTATTATTCGGTGAGAGATCATTAGGGGCCACAAAATTAGAATTAATTTACCTCTCCCCAAAAGCTTTTTGTTATTTTTTTGTTATCGCAGATCAGGGAGTTAGTTTGAACTGTTAGTTAAATAACACTCACTTCGTCCAGGTACGCCATAATGAGGCATTGCAGCGACCGACACTCCCTGGGCATGGGGCATGAACACATAATGTGTTATTTTTGCAAAAAAAACATGGGCTGGCTCTGTAGCGCTTTATTTGTTTTGTTTATGGGGGTCCTTTCCCATGATGCCGGCTCTTCGTCCCAAAACAATCTTCCCGGAAGACAATGGGTTGAAGACAACATGTCAGACAGGCCTGAAGCGCTTTCTGACACCTTGCTGGTGGGTTCAGGCGATTTTTTCGGCAGTCCGCATCTCCTGGAGCCTGAAGGCGGACTCCAGGCTTTGCCACGCAGCGGGCCGGGCAAGACCGACTGGTTGACCGTGGTCTTCATCCTGTGCCTCGGCTGTATCGCCGTGGCCCGCTTCTTTTTCCCCGGAAGGATCAGGTACATCATGAAAGCGGGCATTGGCCTGCGCTTTTTCCATATGGTGGAAAAAGAGGCTTTGCTGTTCCGTGAAACCCCGGCTTATTTGCTGGCCGTTAACTTTTTGCTGCTAATATCGCTGCTTACTTATCAAAGCCTGGTATACCTGGATATGCCGCCTGGGCTGCAACATCATCACCCCGGACTAATCTTTTCTGTCCTTTTCCTCTTCTTCCTCCTGTTTTACCTGTTGAAACGGCTGCTTGTGGGTTTCCTGGCATGGGTGTTCGCCTCTCAAAGGGCCGCGAAACTCTATTTCAGCAACCTGTGGGTGTTTAACCTCATTACGGGTGTATTGCTGATTCCCATTGTGTTCTTCCAGGTATACAACCAGGATAAATATGCGTTGTATGCGGGATGGATCCTTCTGATTATCATCAATATATACAAAATATCACGGGGCGGGATGCTGGCCTATCGTGCCAGTGGCTATTCTATGTATTACTTAATTTTGTACCTTTGTGCCGTCGAAATAGCACCTTTGCTCATCATAGGCAAAACCGCGTCATTGTATTTGTTTAATTACCAATAAAAGTGAGAGGAGAAGGGCCTTTGAAGATTAAACATGTTTTGATATCGCAACCGCCGCCTGAGAATGACAAATCGCCTTACGCTGATCTGATCAACGAGCACAACCTGGATGTTTGTTTCCGGAAGTTCATTAAATTGGAAAGTGTGGGGGCAAGGGAATTCAGGAAGCACAGGATACAAATTCCCGAACACACGGCAATCATCTTCACCTCTAAGAACGCCATTGACCATTTTTTTAGCCTCTGTGAGGAGTTGCGGGTCCAGATCTCTGAACAGATGAAGTATTTCTGCACCTCCGAGGCCATCGCATTGTACCTGCAAAAATACGTTCAGTTCCGCAAGCGCAAAATCTTCTTCGGTAAGCACCACTTCGCCGACCTGATGGATGTGATCAAGAAGAACAAGGAGGAGCGCTTTCTTTTTCCCTGCGCTGAGAACCACAAAAAAGAGATCCCCCAGTTTTTGAAGCAGCAAAAGATCCAGTTCTCCATTGCCCCCATCTACCGGTCTGTTCCCGAAGACGTATCGGACGTGGACATCGACAAATACCAGATGCTGGTCTTTTTCAGCCCCTTTGGCATTCAATCCCTCCATCTCCACTTTCCGGACTACAAACAGGGGGAGACAGTGATTGCGGCATTTGGCAAGGCCACACAGAAAGCAGCAGAGAAAAGTGGTCTGAAAGTACAGATACAGGCACCCACAAAGACCGCCCCGTCGATGGTAATGGCCATGCAGGAGTTCCTTGAAAACCATAAATGATCCACCTTTCCTGCCCACTGAGATCCGAGCCACAGCATGACCACTTTCAAAAAAAGCGAACGGCTGGCTGGCTTTCGCTTAAGCCGGCTCCTGTTTACAAAGGGTGCGCACCTTTTTCATTATCCCTTTCGCATCCACTATCTTTGCATGGGACGGGAGGAGGGACGGCAGTTGTTTGCAGGGCAAAGGTCCCGCCCGGATAAGCCGGGGTTTCCCTATCCGGTCAAATGCCTGGTCGGGGTATCTGCCAGGCAGGTCCGCCAGGCCGTGCTTCGCAACCGCATCAGGCGCCTGGTAAAAGAGGCTTACAGGAAAAACAAAAGCCTTCTTTACACGTTTCTGGATAGGGAGGGATTGGTTTGCCTGCTGGCACTGGTGTATGTTGGCAAGCGGGAGATGAGCCTAAAGGAGATTGAGGAGCATTTACAGCAGGTATTGAATAAACTAAAAGAGGTTATTTCCCAGGGGTTTGTGTCGGGCCAAGGGGATGGGGGATCAAAAGACAGTGGATGAAAAAAATCTTATACTGGACCGGCCGTTTGGTTAGCTGGCTGCTAATCGGGCTGATCCGCTTTTACCAGGCCGCCATATCCCCCTACCTGCCACCTTCGTGCCGATACACCCCCACCTGTTCGCAGTATGGTGTGGAAGCCATTCGCAAACATGGCCCGCTGAGAGGTGGCTGGTTCAGCCTGAAACGGATCCTCTCGTGTCATCCCTGGGGTGGAAGTGGCTACGACCCGGTGCCCTAATCCGGTGAGATCATTGATTGTTTGACGCCAAACCATTCGTTGCTATGAACAACATAAAGAAAACATTGCTGCGGGCCAAGCTCTTTTTCCTGGCTGTCCTGCTGGTCTCTGCAGCCCTTATCCTGGGCGGCGCAGGCAGCCGCAATTTTGAGATCGCCAGGAACCTGGACATTTTCTCCAACCTTTTCAGGGAGCTGGTGGTGAACTATGTGGACGACATCAATGTGTCGGAGATGATGAAGACCGGCATTGACGGAATGTTGTCAACACTGGACCCTTATACCACATTCATTCCCGAATCGGAGATCGAAGATGTACGGCTGATGACCACTGGTCAATATGGTGGCATCGGTGCGGTGATAAGGCCCCGCGGCGACCATATGATGGTGGTGGAACCTTACCAGGGTTTTCCTGCCTATAAGGCGGGGCTCCTTCCGGGTGACCTGATCCTTGAGATCAACGGTCAGTCGACATTCGGGCGTGATGAGGATGAGGTCCGGGCCCTTCTGCAGGGCCAGCCTGGTACCGTTTTAAACCTTTTGGTTGAACGCGATGGCGAGCAATGGAACAAGAGCCTTGAACGCGAGGTGGTACGCATTGACAACATCCCATACTTTGGTATGCTGGATGAAAACACGGCCTACATCAAGCTGAGCGGCTTCACCCGGAGGGCCAGCCGTGAAGTGCGCGACGCCATCAACGAGCTGAAAGAGCACTACCCCGTCACCAACCTGGTCCTGGATCTGCGCGACAATGGGGGAGGGCTGTTGCATGAGGCGGTGAACATAACCAACCTCTTCGTGGAAAAGGACCAGCTGGTGGTTAGCACCAGGGGCAGGCTGTCCGAGCGAAGCAGCACACACCGTACACTGAACGATCCCCTGGATCCCGATATCCCCCTGGTGGTACTGATGAACAGGCGCAGCGCCTCTGCCTCAGAGATCGTGGCGGGCTCCATACAGGATTTCGACAGGGGGGTGATCATTGGCAACAGGAGTTTTGGAAAGGGACTGGTGCAGAACGTGGTCCCCCTGAGCTACAACACCCAGCTGAAAGTCACTGTCGCCGAGTATTTCATTCCCAGTGGCCGGGGAATACAGGCCATCGACTACGCCGAACGCCACGAGGATGGCAGTGTGGCGGAGATACCGGATTCCCTCAAAATGCCCCACCAGACGCGCAGCGGCCGGACGGTGTATGACGGGGGGGGCATTGAGCCGGACATTGAGGTGGAGCGTCCGGTAAGGGCCTTGGTGACCAGGGCTTTGCTGGATCAGCACCTGATCTTTGATTTTGCTACCCTTTACCAGCGGCAGCACGAAGACATTCCAGGACCGACAGATTTCCACATCAGCGACGCCTTGTATGATGAATTCCTGGCTTTTGTCGAAGCACAGAATTTTTCCTATGAAACACGCAGTGAGCGCCTGTTGCGCGACCTTCAGCGGACGGCCACGAGGGAACAGTATTTTGAGGCTGTCGAACCGGTTTTCCAGGAGCTGAGGGAGAGGATAGAAAAAGAAAAAGAACAGGATTTCCAAACTTTTGGTCAAGAGATCAGGCAATTATTGCGCGAAGAGATCGTATCGCGCTACCACTACAGGCGGGGACGGGTCATTGTGTCCCTGGATGCCGATCCGGATGTGGAAAAATCCCTGGAAGTATTTGCCGACCAGGGGTGGTACAGCAACATCCTCGCCGGTGTTAAATGATCTCCCCGGGACACATTTCAGCTCCGTCCACCGCCAGGAAACGGTTTCATCGCTGGGTTTACCTGGGCGGCCTGGGCCTGCTGGCCGCCGGTCTGCCATCATCGGTATTCCTGATGAGCATTTCGCAGATCATCCTTTTTCTCAACTGGCTTGCAGAAGGTGAATTGTTGGTCAAGTTCAGGCGCTTCGCTGCCAACAGGGCAGCCCTTGTCTTTGTGTCCATATACCTGCTGCACCTGGCCGCCCTGTTCTACTCCTCTAACTGGGATTACGGACTCAGCACGCTGCGTACGCGCTTGCCCATCTTTCTGCTCACACTGGTGGTGGCCTCATCAGATCCGCTAAGGATGCACCAAAAGAGATGGATCCTGATGGCATTCTCTGCTTCCATCTCCGTGGTCTCACTGGTCAGTCTCCACATTTTCCTTTCAGGGGACTTCGTCGACTACCGGGAGCTCAGCCCCTTTGTCTCCCATATTCGCCTTAGCCTCATGGTGGCCCTGTCTGTTTTTGCCCTGTCATACATGGCAAGGAGGGGCTTTGCCGACCTCCCCCTTTGGTCACACATCGCCTGGGCCATGGCGCTGTGGCACCTGGTCTACCTTTTCATGTTGCACTCCCTCTCGGGAATGGCGGCTTTTATCATTGTGGGACTGGTATTGCTGGTCCGCTACCGGCACAGTTTTAATCGCCGGTGGCGCCCCTGGTTAGCCACCCTGGCGGTCCTCGCCGTTGTTTTGCCGGCCGGTCTTGCCTGGTGGCTCTGGCAAGGGCTGAGCCACCAGGAGAAGGTGGACCCGGAGTCGCTGGAGGAGTATACAGCCCTTGGCACCCCCTACCTGCACCTTCCCGGTCACCCTTTACGGGAAAATGGCCACCTGGTGTACATTTACGTGGCGGAAGAGGAGCTGCGTGAGCGATGGAACCGGGATGGCCGTCCCGATTACGACGGCTACAACCAACGGGGTGAACCGGTCAAACACGTGCTGCTGCGGTATATGAGCTCCCTCGGACTGCGAAAGGATGCCGGGGGGTTCGACCAGTTGAGCCAGGGAGACCTGGAAGCCATTGAGGAGGGCATTGCCAATGTGCATTACACCCGCTGGCCATGGATCATCACCCGGCTGCATCAGAGCATGTGGGAGATTCAGCAATATCGCCTTACCGGTAATCCTGCGGGTCACAGCCTGGCCATGCGCTTTTCTTTCTGGCAGGCTGCCTGGGAAGCCATCAAAAAGAAACCCCTGCTGGGCTGGGGTACCGGCGATATCCGTGAAGCATCGGCTTATGGCTTAAAGCAAATAGAATCACCCATGGATTTTGAACGCTGGATGAAACCGCATAACCAATACCTTTCGCTGGCGGTCCTTTTCGGGATCCCGGCCATGCTGTACATCCTCTTCGCCATGGTTTACCCGGCGGCCAGGCAGGGTGCCTTTTCCCACATGCCCTTCGTGGCATTTTTTACCATCTTGCTGGTTTCCATGCTCAATGAAGACACCATTGACACCCAGGCAGGCCTCTCTTTCTTTGTCTTCTTTTACAATTATTTCGTGTTTTTGGAAGAAGCGCCCGGTCCCTCCTGATCAGCGGCATTCCGGCGAGTGGCAGGGGAACGGATGCCAGGCGGGCAGCCGGCGGCAGGGGAACGGATGGCAGGCGGGCAGCCGGTGGCAGGTGAACGGATGCCAGGCTGACAGTCGGGTGACAGGGGAACGGGTGCCAGGTGGGCAGCCGGCGGCAGGTGAACGGATGCCAGGCGGACAGGCTATCGCGGTCTGTGGCGGGAAGGGTTGATTTACCCGCCGTGGGCGGTGAGTTGCTCCAGCTCCAGCTGATCAGCCTCCCAGGCTTCTTCCAGCTGCTGCAACCGGCGCTTGAGCCGTTCGTAGGTTTCAAAGATTTCGCCACTCTCCACCCTTTTTTTGTCCAGCGCCGGATTGGCGATGATGGCTTCGATCTGCCTGGTTTCCGTTTCGAGTGATTCAATCTGGTCTTCGCAATCCTGGATGCGCTTTTTCAATCGGCGGAGCGTGCGTTCAAACCCCTTTTTTTCTTCATAGGCCTGCCGCCCTTCCGACGACTGGTCTGGTCCCCGGCCAGCCCTTGTCCGGCTGGTTTTTGCTTCAAGCGCCGTCAGCGAATCGATCTGACGCGTGGAGATGAAATCGTAAATGTCTCCAATGAATTCCCTGATCTGTTTGTTTCTGAACTCGAACACCTTTTGCGTCAATCCCTGCAGGAAGTCGCGGTCGTGCGACACGACAATGATGGTACCCCCAAACTGCAGGAGTGCGTTTTTCAGGATGTCCTTTGACCGCATATCCAGATGGTTGGTGGGCTCATCGAGCACCAGCAGGTTAACCGGCTCCAGCAACATGCGGGCAATGGCCAGCCTGGCCTTTTCCCCACCGGAGAGGACTTTGACCTTTTTGTCGATGTCGTCGCCACCAAAGAGGAACCCACCCAGGATGTTGCGCACATGTTTGCGGATATCGCCCACTGCCACATCGTCCAGGGTCTTGAAGACTGTCTTTTCGGGATCAAGGTATTCCGATTGGTTTTGCGCGAAATAGCCGATCCTGACCTGGTGACCCAGCCTGATCTTTCCCTGGTGTTCCAGCTCACCAATGATGATTCGTGCCAGGCTTGTCTTACCTTCACCGTTCCGTCCCACAAAGGCGATTCTTTCTCCCCGGCCGATCATAAAGTTCAGGTCGCGCAACACCTCGTGCCGGCCATAGCTCTTGCTCACATGGCTTGCCTCCAGGCTGACCTTGCCAGAGGGCGGGGCCTCAGGAAAGCGAAAATGGATGGCGCTTTTGTCCAGCTCTTCCACCTCCACCATGTCCATCTTCTCCAGCAGCTTAACCTTCGATTGCACCTGCCGTGCCTTGGTGGCCTTGGCGCGGAACCGGGTGATGAAGCGTTCTATCTGGGCGATCTCGCGCTGCTGGTTATTGAAAGCGGCCATCTCCCGCTCCATCCGTTCCTGTCGCAGCAGTTCGTAGTCGGAGTAGCAGGCCTTGTAGTCGTACAGTTTTCCCAGGCTCAGCTCAATGGTTCTGCTCGTGACATTGTCCAGAAAGGCCCTGTCGTGCGATACCAGCATCACGGCCCCGGGATAGTCTGTCAGGAACTCTTCCAGCCACTGGATGGATTCGATATCCAGGTGGTTGGTGGGCTCGTCCAGCAAAAGCAGGTCAGGGCGACGGAGGAGGAGCTTGGCCAGCTCCACGCGCATTTGCCATCCACCACTGAATTCGGCCAGGGGGCGGTTCATATGTTCCCGTTCAAAGCCCAGTCCCAGCAGCACCTTTTCCGCCCTGGGCAGGCAGGTGCTTCCTCCAAGCAACTCATAGCGCTCGCTGGCTTCGGCCAGTTGCTGTGCCAGTTGCTGGTATTCATCACTCACGTAGTCGTCCCGCGAAGTGATCTGCCGGGTAAGCTTGTCGATCTGTTCCTCCAGGGCCCTTATCTCGGCAAAGGCCGTCATGGTCTCCTCCAGCACCTGCTTTTGGCTGTGGAAATGCATCTCCTGGGGCAGGTAGCCTGTCTTGCTGTCAGAAGGCATGCTCACCGTTCCCTGCTCCGGGGTGAACTGACCCATCATGATCTTCATCAGGGTGGTCTTGCCGGCCCCGTTCTTGCCCACCAGTCCGATCCTGTCCCGCTTGTTGATGATGAAACCCACGTCATCAAAGAGAACGTCGCCTGAGAACTGAACACTGAGCTTGCTGACGGAGAACATATTTATGATTGTGTGGGCATTTCAGGGAGGTGTTAAAGACGGGGCCATTCCTGGTCATGCGTTCAAATGAATGGTCAGGCGCGGGTGGCCTGCTCAGGTTTAGCCTGCACCCTCCTGCTTGTCTGTTTTCAGGTGCAGCTCCTTGAGTTGCATTGGGTCGATGGGACTGGGACTGTCGATCATGATGTCGCGGCCCGCATTGTTCTTCGGGAAGGCGATGTAGTCGCGAATACTCTCTGAGCCCCCAAAGAGCGCGCACCAGCGGTCAAAGCCGAAAGCAACGCCGCCGTGTGGTGGTGCGCCATACTGAAAGGCGTTCATCAGGAAACCGAACTGCTTGAGGGCCTCCTCCGGGGTGAATCCAAGCACTTCAAACATTTTTTCCTGCAGGGGCCGGTGGTAGATGCGGATGGAACCCCCGCCGATCTCCACACCGTTGATTACCATGTCGTATGCATTGGCACGGACCTCTCCCGGCCGGGTATCCAGTAATTCAATGTCCTCTTTCAATGGTGAGGTAAAGGGGTGGTGCATGGCATAAAACCGCTGTGTTTCCTCGTCCCACTCCAGCAGGGGGAAGTCGGTAACCCAAAGGCAGGCATAGGTATCGGGGTCGCGCAAGTCCAGCCGCCTGCCCATTTCCAGGCGGAGCTCACCCAGCGCCTTTCGCGTAGCGTCTTTCTGGCCGGCCAGGAGCAACATGAGGTCACCGGGCCTGGCCCCCGTCCTTTCAGCCCAGGCCTTGAGCTGTTCCTGGTCAAAGAACTTATCCACAGAAGACTTGAAGCTGCCATCCTCATTGTACTTGACATAGACCAGGCCCTTGGCCCCGATTTGGGGACGCTGCACCCACTGTGTGAGCTCGTCCAGCTGCTTGCGGCTATAGCCTGCACAGCCTTCGGCACAGATGCCCGCTACCAGCTCAGCCTGGTCAAAGACCTTGAAGCCTTGTCCCTTGACCAGCTCATCCAGCTCCGTAAAACGCATCCCGAAGCGGGTGTCGGGCTTGTCGCTGCCATAATATTTCATGGCGTCCTGGTAGCTCATCCGGTCAAAGCGAATCCCTTCCACCCCTTTCACCGCCTTGAAAAGGTGCTTTGCCAGCCCTTCAAAAGTGTTCAGCACATCCTCGCGCGTCACAAAAGACATCTCGCAGTCGATCTGGGTGAACTCCGGCTGCCGGTCGGCACGCAGGTCCTCGTCGCGAAAGCACTTCACGATCTGGAAGTAACGGTCGATGCCACCCACCATGAGCAGCTGCTTAAAGGTCTGGGGTGATTGGGGCAGGGCATAAAACTGTCCGGCGTGCATGCGGGACGGGACCACAAAGTCGCGTGCGCCCTCCGGGGTGGACTTGATCAGGACAGGTGTTTCAACCTCAATAAACTGTTGTTCATTCAGGTACTTTCGCGTTTCAAGCGCCATCCGGTGCCTCAGCTCCAGCTTGCTGCGCACCAGCTCCCGGCGGATGTCCAGGTACCGGTATTTCATGCGCAGCTCATCGCCGCCATCGGTCTCTTCCTCGATGGTGAACGGGGGTGTCTGGGCTTCATTGAGAATGTGCAGCTCGTGGACGATGATCTCAATGTCCCCCGTGGGCATCCGCGGGTTCTTACTGCTGCGTTCGGTCACCTGGCCTTTGACCTGGAGCACGTATTCCCGTCCCAGTTCACGAGCTTTTTTGCACAGATTAGAATCTGTCTCCATGTTAAAAGCCAGCTGGGTGATCCCGTAACGGTCGCGTAAATCGATGAAGGTCATTCCTCCGAGGTCGCGGGCGCGCTGCAGCCATCCGCATAATGTCACTTCCTTGCCGGCGTCGGCGATGCGGAGCTCTCCGCAATGGTGTGTGCGTAGCATAATCCTTTGTTTTAGCTTCCTTTTGTAAAAGGGGCAAATATACATGAATTTTTTTCATGCGAATCTGTAGGGCAAGCGGGAAACGGGGGTCGTGCAAGGCTTTCAGGCCTCCCCCTCCTTGTCCGGATCATGGGGGACGAAGAGGCAGTTGGCGCTGGACAATTGGGCCAGGGCGCTGGCAGTGCTGCCACAGACAACATCTGCATAATACCCCTTTCCGTGGGTTCCCAGTACGATGGTGGAGGCTTTCGACTGCTTGATCTCCCGGAGGATCTCCGGTACAACCATCCCCATGGTGAGTATACAGCTGACCGGCGCATCGGTCCCCCGGCGGAGCTCCGCAGTGGCACGCAGAAGTCGCTGGTTGTCGATCCGGTTGAACTCATCGATCTCCGACTGGTCACGATGGCTCATCACCACGCTGTCCTGGACATGCATCAGGCTCATGGAACGGAATCCCCTCGCCAGGTGCCTGGATGCATAGGCGAAGACCGCTTTCGCGTGGGGTGAGAAATCGGTGAGCAGGATGGCGTGCCTGCTCACCTGGGGGGATTCCAGGTGGCAGCCCGGCACCTCCATGCCAGCCTCTTTATTGCAAATAACGCGCATCATCAGCACCGGGTTGTTACTTTGCTGGATCACACGTTGTGTGGTGCTGCCTATGAGGTTGCGCTTTTGTATGCCATGCCCCTTGCTGCCAATTATCAGCAAGGCATCGGGATAAGCTGCAGCAAAATCCACAATCACCTGTGAAGGCAACCCCTCCCTGAAGTGAAAGTCTGCCTCCAGTCCCGCCTCGTTCATTTTTTTCTGCATGTTGAGCATGCGTGCTTCGATGTGCACGCGCATGGAGTAACCACTGTATTCCATGTAATTGAAACTGATGCTTGGAATGTGCAACAGACTCACCCTTTCGATTCCCATCTGCTTGTATTCGGCAGTACAATCCAGGAGCAGGTCGGCGGCCGGGCTCATGTCGGTGGCTATGATGGCATGTCGTATCATGACTTATTTGGTTTTTGACGTATCCTTCTGACAAGATACAAAAATTTTCACTGGATGCGTGGGATCCCTTAATGAAACAGAATAATCTGATCATATGTTTATTGCCATTAATTTAAATGATTGTATATTTGCGCATTCTTTTGGCGACCTGTTCACGCACTTTCTCTTTTTTGATTTACTCTTTAACCCAAAAAAAGCATGGTGCGCAACTTATACCTGTGATTTAAACGAATGTTTATGACTAATCGTATCTTGGCGTCCAACATGGCTGAGTTGTACCGGGAGGCTGCCAGGCGTTACGCTTCCCTGCCTGCATTTGCCACCCGGCAGACGGCAATGGAGTGGCAGCCTGTGTCCTTCGAAGCGCTTTACGGACGGGGACTGGACCTGGCCACGGCTTTGATCGAACTCGGCGTAAAGGCCCGCGACCATGTGGGCATATTCAGTGACAACCGCCTGGAGTGGATCGTGGCAGACTATGGCGTTCAGCTGTGTGGTGCCGCTGATGTGCCCCGGGGGCGCGACGTATCGGACGACGAATTGCTTTACATCATTGAGCATGCAGGGATTGAGCTCGTTTTCGTGGAGACGTCGTCTTTACAGGATCGGCTGCTGAAGTTGCGGAACCGTTTGCCTGCAGTGCGTGAGATCATTCTCATGGATGCAGCCGCAACGGCCCGCGAGGGGGTAAGGACGCTGGGGGATTTGCTGGCCAGGGGCAAGCAATTGCGCGATGGGGGAGATCGGCGTGCGGAGGAGCGGATCGCCGGCATCAGGCCCGGCGACCTGTTCACCCTGATCTACACTTCCGGTACCACGGGCAAACCCAAAGGGGTCATGCTCACCCACGCCAATATGGTCTCCCAGATTGCCAACCTGCCGGGCCGGCACAATTCCAACGACCGCAATCTGTCCGTGCTTCCCATATGGCACGTCTTTGAGCGGGTGATCGAGATGTATGCCATCAGTTTTGGTGCCTGCACCTATTACTCGGGTGTTTTGACCCTGGCGGAGGACATGCAGAATGTGGAGCCAACCATCATGGCATCGGCGCCACGATTGTGGGAAAAGGTACATGAACGCATATTAAAAGGGGTGAAGGCTTCCCACCCGGTGCGGCAGGTGTTGTTCCACATGGCCTATTTTCTTGCCCGCCAGTACAAGGACTCCATCTATTTCCTTACCGATACGAAGATTAAGCTTCGTCCGTTGCCCTGGTGGCAACGGGCGATCCTGACCCCTTTTCATGTCCTTCGCTGGCTCCTGGTATTGCCCTGGTATGGCTTTTTCAACGCGGCGGTGCTGGAACGTATCCGCCTTACTGCCGGTGGCTCGCTGGTGGCCACCATTTCCGGGGGAGGGGCTTTGCCACAGCACATCGACCGCTTTTTCAACTATGTGGGGATTCCCGTCCTGGAGGGGTATGGAATGACAGAAACCTCGCCGGTGATATCGGTGCGTCCCAAGACACAGCTTGTGGTGGGTACGGTGGGTCCCCCCATTGCCCAAACCGAGCTGCGCATTGTTGCACTGGACAGCGGCGAATTGCTTTACCCCAATGATGCTTTGCCTTACGGCGGACGCTCCTTGCGTGGTGAGGTCCATGTACGCGGACCGCAGGTGATGAAGGGGTATTACAAGGATGAAGGACAGACCCGCGCCAGCATGCAGGATGGCTGGCTGCGCACCGGTGACCTGGGCATGGTCACCCACAATGACTGCCTGAAGATCCTTGGCCGCTCCAAGGCAACCATCGTGCTGTCCAGCGGCGAAAACGTGGAACCTGAGCCCATAGAGATGCGCCTCCAGCAAAGCCGTTTCATCGACCAGTGCATGGTGGTGGGGCAGGACCGAAGGCAGCTGGGCCTGCTGGTGGTCCCCGTATTGGCGGAATTCCGGCAGGAGGGTCATGCGGCCGGCAACCTGCAGGAGCTGGCCGCCGATCCCAGTGCCGTGGCCAGGATAGGCCGGGAGGTGCGCCGGTTGATTTCTCCCCAGGAGGGATTCAAATCGTATGAGCTGATCCGTCACATCCGCCTGCTGCCCGAGGCTTTTACCGTGGGCAATCAGCTTACCAGGCTGTTCAAGATCAAGCGCCACGTCGTGTATGAGCAGTACAGCCGCGAGTTGGAGGAATTATTCACAACAGAAACAAGAAAATAGAAGGTACCCATGGAATTCAACACACAATTGTTGTACGCGCACGATCAGGCCTTGCTGGCCCTGATGATTTTCATCATCATGCTTGGCATGGGAGCCAGTTTGACCATTAACGACTTCCGCGCCGTGGCCCGCAGTCCGAAGGGGGTATTCGTTGGTTTTTTGTCCCAGTTTGGACTGATGCCCCTGATTGCCTTCACCATGGCCAGCCTGCTTAACTTCCCGCCGGCCTTCGCCATTGCGCTGATCCTCATCGGCACCTTACCGGGGGGCACCACATCCAACATGTTCACCTATTTTTCCCGCGGATCGGTCGCCCTGAGCATATCCATGACCACAGCCTCCACCGTGGTGGCCCTGTTCATGATGCCCCTGATACTTCAGCTCTATACCCCGGCCTTTACAAGCCAGATCACCGAGCAGATGCGGACGGCAGGTGACCAGGCGGAATTTGTGATTCCCACCGGCAACATCATCAGCTCCCTCATATTGGTGCTGGTCCCCGTGGCCATGGGGATGTTCATTCGCAGAAAGTGGCGTAACTGGGCCAAAACGGCGGAGGATACGGCCGGATTTGTAGCCATTATCGTGATACTGTACCTGATATTGACGGCATTTGTACGCCACGGGGGACTCTTCCTGCAGACACCGGTCCAGGTCTATGTGGGTGCCGTTGGCCTGGGACTGGCCGGTTTCTTCTTTGGGTACTGGTTTTCTAGGCTGATCGGCATGTACCCCATATTCCAGCGGGCCATCTCGCTGGAGACAGGGAT
>SKNE01000022.1 GCA_007120675.1 Bacteroidales bacterium | reverse complement strand
TCGCGACGGTGCCATGTCGGAAACGCTGCAGCGCGACATCGACCGCATCAATGCCCAGGATATTCCCGTGGATGTTCGCTTCGTGCAGGGACTGCGTGTACTTGACCTCTAGACCGCTTGGTTGCGCCCTGGAAACCAATGACTCACCCCCGGTATGCGGGGTGAGTGACCAAAGTTTGTATTTCTCAGCCAGGATCTTTGATGGCCCGGCTCATCTGGCGCTTGCCAGCGGGGCCCGGCGGGTGTTCTACCCGGTATCCAACGGCCCTCATGGCCCGCTTTACACTGCCTTTTGCACTGTAGGTGGTGAGCAGTGCCCCTTCCCGCATGGCACGGTAGAGTCGTGCAAAGGCGGCCTCATCCCACAATGAGGGCTGGAATTGGGGAGCAAAGGCATCGTGGTAGACCAGGTCAAAGTGGTCCGTCGGCAGCTCTGTCTCCTCCAGTCGAAGGGGCAACAGCCGGAACCGGAAGCGGTCTTCCAGGGTGATGGGATGGCCTGTGCAGGAGGCCTCGTGCATCTCCAGGTAAGCCCCGGCATATGCCCCACCTGCCACCAACTCCGGTATGTTCAGCCGGGTGTACTCCCCCTTGCGCAAGGGGTAAGGCTCCAGTGCCAGGTAGTCAGCACACAGGCCGCATTCCATGATCCGCGCCAGGCTTAAAAGGGCATTCAGACCGGTCCCAAAGCCGATCTCTAAAATCCTCAGGCCACTGCGATCGGTTGGACCGTCAAGATCTGGCGACACCTCCCGGTCCGGCTGGGCGCAAAGGCCCTGGCGACCGCCAGGATCTGGCAACTCCAACTGGTCAGGCAGGTCAAACGGGCCCGGCAGACCGTCAAGATCCGGCGACACCTCCCGGTCCGGCAGGTCAAACGGGCCCTGGAGGGGAGCAGGAAACGTCCCCTCTCTGCCTGTTGCGCCACAGTGGGTCCCTCGTCCCCCCAGCCAGCGGTCCAGGCCCTCCCTAATAAATACGTGGACCGACTCCCCCAGGGCACCATGCATTGAGTGGTAGTGCTCTTGCCAGTGGGGCAGGAAGAGGGTGTGCGAGCCGTCGGCGCTTTTTTTTATCACACGATGAAAAAAGTGTTCCATTATGAAAATATTCATCTCAAAAGTAAACAAAATACGGCCCTTTTGCTTTTAATAGGTTGGGGAAGCCTGGGAATTTCCCGCTGCCCTGTAAGCGTGTCCGCCCCAACGGCTGGTCCCCGCGCAACAAGGTGCATCAGGCATCTTACCCCATTGGCATAACACCAACGATATGTACACTTTAACACCATCTGAAAAATGAAGCCCCTGCAGATCTGGCTGGCGCAGACACGTGCCAACTTTCTCCTCCTGGTTGTTTTTTTGGTAGCCATCGGGCTGGCCTATGCGGCCAAATACCATCCCGGTGAGGCGTTCAATTGGTGGCACGCCATCCTGATCCTCGTGGGTGGCATCCTGGCGCATGTTAGCGTGAACCTTTTCAACGAGCTGTCTGACTACAAAACAAAGATCGACTTCAACACCGAGCGCACCCCCTTCAGTGGCGGCAGCGGGATGCTTCCCGCCGGACTAACGAAGCCTTCGCAAGTACGCTTTGCTGCGTGGCTTAGCCTGCTCCTGGCCGGGGTCATCGGTCTTTATTTCACCCTGACAGCCCATTGGAGCATCGCGGTGATCTCCCTCATCGGGGCCTTTGCCATTGTCTTTTACACCGACACCCTGGCCCGGATGCTGATGGGTGAGCTGTTCGCCGGACTGGCCCTGGGCTCCCTGGTGGTGCTGGGCGCCTACGTGGCCATGACCGCCACCCCCTCCATGTCGATCCTTGAGATCGCACCCCTTGAGGTATGGCTGATCGCCATCCCACCGGGCATTCTAACCAGCCTGCTGCTGCTATTGAACGAATTTCCGGATGTTGAGGCAGACAGAAGCGGGGGACGAAAGCACCTGGTGATCAAATATGGAAAGAAGGTGGCGGCCAGACATTACACCGCGGGTGTCATCACCACCTTTGCCATTATCCTGCTCCTGCCCCTGGCGGGCATCTCCTCCTTCTGGCTCTACCTGGCCCTGCTGCCACTTCCTGTGGCGCTGAAGGCAGCCCATACGGCACTCACCCACGGGGGAGACAACGCAAAGCTGATGCCAGCCCTGGGGATGAACGTCATGGTGGTGCTGGGCACCGACCTGCTCATCGCCATCGCCGTGATTCTTCAGCTCTGACAATAATTGGCGGAGAATCAGACGGCCAAAAAAGAAGGGAACGGAAAATCCGGCTGGCCATTGGGTCTAAGGACTCATGCTGAGTTTTGCCAGGTAGTTGTAGGCCTCACCCACGTAGAGGATCTCGGTCTGAAGGCCACAGCTGCCGGCGAGGTGCGTCAAATGACCGGGGTCCACAAAAAGCCAGGGAAAACCTTTTGCACGGTGCTCTTTGTAGCTCAGTCGGTAGTCCACCTCCCCATAATACTTGTTGGCCATGGGGATCAGCACCGAACCATCCTCCTCCTCATACAGATAGATCAGATCGGTCGACTCCATTAGAATACAACCACCTGGTCTTAAAAGGCTTACGGCATGCAAAAGCATATTCTTTAATCTTTTCAGACTGGCTGCCATTCCCGCTCCATTCATCAAGAACAGCATGGTATCGAATGACTCGCCGCTGAAACGAAAAAAATCGCGCCTGCGTGCATCCTTTACCCCACGTGCCTTCATGACCTCCACCGCGCCGGCCGACAAGTCGATGGCGCATACAGTCAGTCCCCTGTCCTGCAAAACCAGCGCATGGCTGCCGGCACCGGCACCGACATCCAGCACACGTCCACGGCACTCATTCAGGGCAAGTCTTTCCCATTCAGGCATCTGGTCGTAGGACCTGAAAAAATAGGCCACGGGGAGTTCCTCCTCTTCGGCCACATTGGTGCTCACCCTGATCACCCCATCCGGCGTACCCTGCATATAATCCCTGAAAGCCAAACCGAAAATATCCATGGTCCCTTTGCTTAGTCCTTGTTCATTATACCGGGTTCATTTTGCCTTGGCTCCACACTCAGCGGTCTTTCCGACCCTGGCCGGGATCAAGGAAACACGCATCCCCGTAGCTCAGGAAACGGTAATTGTTTTCCAGTGCGTGACCATAAACCGCTTTCCACGCTGGTCCGATGAAGGCGGCCACCAGCAGCAACAGGGTGCTGCCCGGCTGGTGGAAGTTAGTCACCAGGCTGTCGCTCATCATAAAACGGTAGGAGGGTACGATGATCAGGGATGTTTCCCCTTTAAGGCGTACCATATGGTGCCGGTCCATCCAATCCAGCAATGCACGCAAGGCTTCATTCCTGCCGGGTCTTGGTCCGCTCCAGCCATAGGGGAACCATTGATCAATATACAGCTTATCATTTGAAGCCAGTTGGCCCGCGTAGACCTTCGCGCCAAGCCAGTAAAGGCTTTCCAGGGAGCGCATGCTGGTGGTACCCACAGGCACCAGGGGTCCGGCATGCTGCACGACCTGTTCCAGCAATGTTTTGTCCACCACAAATTGCTCCCGGTGCATCTGGTGTTCTCCTATGGTGGGTGAAGACACGGGTTTGAACGTACCTGCACCCACATGAAGCGTGAGGTAGGCAGCATGAACCCCTTTATCCTCCAGTTCATTAAGCAGCTCCGGGGTAAAATGGAGTCCGGCGGTGGGTGCCGCCACCGAGCCTTCATTCATGGCATAGACGCACTGGTAGTTTTGGCGGTCAGATGTTTCTGCCGGCCGCCTGATATAGGGAGGCAAAGGGGTTCGTCCACACGCCTCCAGGACTTCAGCGAAGCTATAGTGAGCAGGTTCCCAGGTGAAATCCAGCAGAAATCCCTCATCCTGCGCTTGCACCATCCGAACCCCCAGGGTGAAGGCGTTGTCCGGGTTCGTTATCTTCAGCTCGCCGCTCTTCCACTTCCTGGCGTTGCCCACCAGGCAAAACCAGCGGCAGGGAGAGGGGGAACCCAGCGCCAGCTGCACATCGGCCGAGGGCTGGACCGGATGAAGGCAAAAGACCTCTATCCTGGCTCCGCTATCTTTAAAAAACTCCAGGCGGGCCTGGACCACCCGTGTATTATTCATCACAAGCAAGGTGCCGGGCAAAAGCTGCCGGGCCAGGTCACCGAACAACCCATCCCGTATGCCATCCTGTCCGTAAATCAGCAGGCGTGATGCGTCCCTCCTGCCCAGGGGGTGAGAAGCAATACGTTCACCTGGCAGGTCATAGGTATAGTCCTCCATACTGATCCGGCTTGCATGGTCCATGGACTTGCTCATTTCCCCAAATCAGCTATGGCAGCCACGTTGGCCGGGTGAAACAAATCTTTTCCTTCGGGTGTATAGAGCCGCTGGATGCTTTCATCGTAACGGTTGTGCACGGCGGGCCTTACAATCTTCATCGTGCTGTTGATCAGTCCGTTGGACTCAGAGAATGGTTCCGTCAGCACAGCCACGGCAGCAGGCAGCCAGCGTGAAGGGAACATCCCGGCCCATTCGCCTCCGGGCATGAAGCGGGCCAGTTCTTCCTGCAGTTTTTTCAATGCGGCCACCTGGCCCTCCCTGTCGCCGGCATCCAGGCCATTTTGCTTGAGATAATGGGTCATTTGCGACTTATTTAAAACGACAAGGCCAACGGTGTAGTTGTTCTGGTTGTTGTAAAGCAATACCTGGTCCAGGTAGGGTGATTTCTCCACCATGGCCTCTTCGATCCCTTCCGGACTGTACTTTTCGCCATCACTGCCGATCAGCAGGCTCTTGGTGCGTCCCAGTACATGCAGGTAGCCATCCCTATCCAGGTAACCCAGGTCTCCCGTATGCAGCCATCCATCACGGAGAGCGTCCCTGGTGGCCTCTTCATTGTCCCAATAACCGGCCATCACATTGCCTCCCCTTACCACAATCTCCCCCTGCTCTCCTATGGCCTGTTC
>SKNE01000095.1 GCA_007120675.1 Bacteroidales bacterium | reverse complement strand
TTCTGTGGTTTCCCAGGCAAATGCGTCCAACGCCATAGTCCAATCAAACATCCCCGGAAAGGCTATGGCCAGAGGAGGACCCAAAGGCCCCACAACACCCATTGAGACAAGAATGGGTTAGTAAATTATATTTATTTTTTATTTTATAGATTATTTTTTGTAATTTAGCCATATATTTAATTTTTATATCAAAAATATATGCAAAAAATACGATTGGCGGTCGAGAAACCTGCTCCACCTTTTGTCATTGAGAGCGCAGCTGTCACCTGGCTCGTTTTCCTCTTATGCCTGGCCTGTTCAACGCGGCTGCAGGCAGCTGAAACATCTGTGGGTGCTCGCTCTGCAGCCATGGCACACGCCAGCGTGGCGATGTACCATCAGTGGGCAGCCTTCCATAACCAGGCCGGCCTGGCAGGTATCGGGCAGCCCGGGTTCGCCCTCCACACGGAAAACCGCTTCATGGTTCCGGGGATGTCACTGGCCGCAATGGCCTGTGTGTACCCTACAAGCGCCGGAAGCGTCGGTCTGTCCCTCAGACATTTCGGCAACCAGCTGTACCGCGAAGGAACAGCTGGTATTAGCTATGCCCATCGCTTCGGCGACCAATGGTCGGCCGGCGTCCAGCTGTCTTATCACCTTGTATCACTTGGCCATGGCCTGGGTAGCAAGAGCCTGTTCACGGCGGAGGTGGGGATAATCTACCACATCCTGCCCGGACTGCAGGTCGGCACCCACATCTATAATCCCAACAGGGTATTGCTGAAACGATATGATTACCTGGACCTGGATGAATACCATCCCACCATCATTCGCACCGGATTCCTCTACACCTTTTCAAGCGACATATTACTGGCCGCCGAAGCCGTTAAGGACATCCGTCACCAGGCCAGCTATCGCTTCGGACTGGAATACCCTTTCGGTGAGAGGTTCTGGCTAAGGGCCGGGCTTAGTACCCACCCCATGGAGAACAGTTTTGGTTTCGGACTAACCTGGGGAAACTGGTGCTTTGACATGGCCACAACCTACCATCACGTGCTGGGCTATTCGCCCCAGCTGGGGGCCTTGTACACATTGGAAAGATAAGCTTCTTTAAAAGGCCACGGAGGCAGTGGATTAAACACCAGGGATTCAACAACCAATGTGCACCATGGGAAAATATTTGATGTTCACCGTTTTACTTATGGCATGGCTTACTGGTCAGTCCCAGGACCAGGTCGAGGAAGGCCAGGAGATCTTCATGCGACACCTGGAAAGCATCCTGGAATCGCTGGATGGGGAAGGTATCGGAAAGGATGCGCTGGTAGAGCGCCTGGAGTGGCTCCATATGAACCCCATCAACCTGAACCGCGCTACCGCCCGGGAGCTTTCCCAGCTATTCGTGCTCAATGACTGGCAAATCAATCACCTGCTGGAGCATATCCGGCAGCACGGAGAGCTCATCAGTCCCTACGAGCTCCAGGTAATAGATGGCTTTGACACAATGACCATACAGGCCATATTGCCCTTTGTCACCCTGTCGGGTGAGCACCCGCGACGGCACTTCGGGCCCCTGAACATGATGCGAGACGGCCAGCAGGTCCTCTTCCTGCGCTACCAGCAACTGCTGGAACAGCAAAAAGGGTTCTCCCCCATCTGCCAGGATGAGCTGGAGGCGAATCCAAATGCCCGCTACCTGGGTCACCCGTCGCGCGTATACGCCCGCTATCGCTACACCTATTACCAGAATGTAAGCATCGGGGTCACGGCCGAAAAAGATCCTGGTGAGGAGTTCTTCCGCGGCACGCAATCCAGGGGCTTCGACTTCTATTCAGCCCACCTGCACCTGCGCGACATGGGAAGGCTGAAAGCCCTGTCCCTCGGAGACTTCCTGGTGCAGTTCGGACAGGGACTGACGCTATGGCGGGGAATGGCCTTTGGGAAAAGCAGTGAAAGCATTGGCATCAAGAAGAATGGGATGGGACTGCGACAGTACACCGGGGTGGATGAAAACGACTTCATGCGCGGACTGGGGGCCACCTGTGCCATCGGGCCTTTCGAGCTGACCGCCTTCTGGTCGTCCAAAAAGCGCGACGCCAACGTCCTGGCAATCCGCGATGACGGGACACCAGTGATCAGCAGCCTGCAACTTAGCGGACTGCATCGCACCCCCCGGGAGCTGGAGGGACGCAATGCGGTGAAGGAAGAGATCGCCGGTGGCCACATCAGCTGGTCCCGCCAGGGGGTGGAGGTGGGACTGACCGCCTTCCGGATGCGCCTCCACGCCGAATACCAGAGAAGGCTAAGCTTCCACAACCAGTTTGACCTCAGCAGTAATTCTTACGGCGGACTGGGTGTTCACTACCAGTACCTCTATCGCAGCCTGAACCTCTTTGGCGAAGCGGCCGTGGGGGACAATGGGCGCTGGGCTTTCCTCAGCGGACTGATGATCAGCCTTCACCGGAATCTTTCCCTGGCGCTGGCACACCGTCACTACGACAGGGCCTACCAGAACCCCCTGAGCGCCGCCTTCGGTGAAAACACACGCACTGCCAATGAATCGGGACTCTACCTGGCAGCAGACATTCGTATCAGTCCACAGCTCCGCCTGAACGCCTTCGCCGACCATTTCCGCTTTCCGTGGATGAAACACCGCACCTACATGCCCTCCCGGGGCAGCGACTACATGGTGAACCTGCAGTACCGGCCGGAACGCCACATTGAATTGATCCTCCGCTTCAGGAAAAAATCAAAACCCCTGAACGCACGCGACGAAAATGCACGGATCCGCTATTTGGATCCGGTGAGCAGGACACAATACCGCCTGCACCTGGCCTATCCCCTGACAAAAAACCTTTCCCTGCGCAACAGGCTCGAATACGTCATCCATCAACATGGAAAGGACAGACAGGAAGGCTTCATGGTCTACCAGGATGTGCTTTACAGGAACCTGGACAGTCCGTTTGCGCTCACCCTGCGATTAGCCCTCTTCGACACCGACGGCTTCGACGCCCGCATCTACGCCTACGAACACGACGTTCTCTATGCCTTCTCCTTCCCCTTTTACTCAGACAAGGGGATGCGAAGCTACCTGCTCATTCGCTACCGGCTTCACCGCCAGGTAGATCTCTACCTGCGCCTGGCGCAGACTTTCTATACAAACCGAAGGGACTCTGGAAGCGGACTGGACCGGATTGAGGGCAATACGCGCACGGAAGTGAAAGGGCAGCTGCGCCTCAGGTTTTAAGTGCTGGCAGCACATCCCATAAAACAAAAAATGATACCTTTGCTCCCATCCTGAAACCAAACATTTTTTGACATGATTTTTCTATGGGTTGTGATCGGCTACCTGGTGCTGCTCATGAGCATCTCGGTATACAAAAGTTTCATGGTGAAGAACCAGGAGGACTTCATGGTGGCGGGGCGCTCCGTCTCCACGGCACGCCTGGTGGGTACGCTCCTGTGCACCTGGATGGGCTCAGGCAGCCTGCTGGCTGGTGCCGGACTGGCGGCCAACGTGGGTTTTTCTGAGCTGTGGATGGCAGCAGGGGCCTGGATTGGCATCATCATCGTGTTTTTCCTTGCCGCCCGTGTAAGGCGGATCGCCGAGTATACGGTGCCCGACATCCTGGAGCTTCGATACAATAAGTGGGCACGCATCCTGGGTACCATTGTGATTGTGATCGCCTATACCACCATCGTGGGTTACCAGTTTCGCGCAGGCGGATTTGTGCTCGACCTGGTGGCAGGCATCCCCGAATGGCAGGGCGTGCTGCTCACCGCTGCCTTCATCATCACCTTCACAGCCTTTGCCGGGATGATGTCCATCGTATCGGTGGATATCATCAATGGCGCCGTCATCACCGTGGCCATGCTGATTGCCGCCCCCCTGGTATTCATCAATATCGGCGGAGCGGAATACCTCACGGCCACGCTGGATCCATCCCACTTCAAGGTATTTGGCGACAAGAACTTTTTCTGGGCCATGGGGATCTTCCTGCCCACCTTCTTCCTCCTGCTGGGCGAATCGAACATGTACCAGAAGTTCTTCAGCGCCCGCAACGAAAAGTCGGCCAAGAAGGCGGTACTATTCTGGGTATCGGGAACCATCGTGGTGGAAACGGCCCTGGCCTCCCTGGCCATCTTCGCCTTTAGTCATTTCAACGTGATGGAAAGGCTCAGCTCTACCGATCTTTACCTGGCAGCGGAAAATGCCGAACGCATCATACTGCATACCGCCCGCTACAGCACCGAGGTGGGCCTGCCCGTGTGGGGTGGACTGCTCTTGCTGGCAGCCTCCGTGGCCATCATCACCTCCACTGGCAACAGCTTCCTGCTGACTCCCTCCACCAACCTGACACGCGACGTGTACCAGCGCTTCATCAACAAGGCCGCCGACCCCAAGATGATCGTGGTTTTCCAACGCATCATGGTGGTCCTGCTGGGATTGCTGGCCTACCTCATCCTGACGCAGTTTGAGACCATCCTGGCCATGGCCCTCACGGCCTATACCATGGTGGGGGCCGGCCTGACGCCTGCCCTGCTGGCTGCCTTCCTGTGGAAACGGGTGACCGTGGCCGGCGGCGTGGCATCCATCGCCACGGGGATGGGCGTGACCCTGCTGATCACCATCACCAACTCCATCTTATCCAACTTCTACGGCACGCAACTGCTCAATGAGCAATATATCATCCTGCCCGCCGCCAGCGCCTCCATCCTCACCCTGATCGTGGTATCGCTGGCCACCCGCCCCGACCCCGAAAGCAAGTGGGGACGGTTTTATACCAAGGAGACCTCCCTGGCAAAGGCCATGGAAGAAGTGAAAGCCGCAGAAACTGAATGATGGCAGGAGCTTGGTGCCGCCTGGCACGGCCGGTCAATATCCACAAGGTCCTGTTGTGCCAAAGAGCAAAAGCTCAGGGCAGGCGGTGTCGAAACACCATGAAGGGACAATGATCGCGGCAGGTAAGGGCCACTCACCAC
>SKNE01000020.1 GCA_007120675.1 Bacteroidales bacterium | reverse complement strand
AGTTCAAAGGGAAAACAGCTTGTTTGCCGGCATCCTATCAGCGGCCCCTGCCAACATTCATGGCAGACAGCATGTTGCCGTAAACACTGTTGAGTTCCTGGATGTTCTGCGTGAGCTGACTCATCTCCTGCTGGAAAGTACGTGTTCTTTCCGCCGAGCTGTTGAGCTGATCCACCACATTATCCATGGCTTCCTTATGCTTTTTTGCTGATTCTGACTGGCTGCCTGCTGCCTGCATCTGCAACTCGTAAGCGGTATTAAGGGCCGACAGGTTCTTTGTCAGGCTCTCTGAGGCATAGGCGCCATCCTGTGCTTTACGGGCTGAATCGCGGTAAGCCTCGTTCATTTCATTGAGCGAACCCACCACATTCTTCAGGTTGCTGTTGTACTCTTCGGAGAGGCTCAGGTCATGCTTCAGGTACTCTGCCTTGTTCTTGTACGACTGGCTGAGCTCCAGCACCGACTTGGAGGCGGTTTCCATGTTCTGGATATACTGGTTGGTGGCGATGGTGGCGTTGGACAGATCAGCCAGCCGGGCCGCGTTGTCACTCAGGTTGCGCAGTCCGCGCCCCAGGTTATTGATGAGCTCGGGACCGATATCTGCCTCCTCCATCAGCTTGTCCAGGTTGGACGAAAGGGTGATGTGCTGCTGGGTGGGTCCGGCAACAACCTGTGTCCCCCGGTCAGCAGGACGCGTGGCGGCCTCCAGCCCGGCAAGCTCGGGATAGACCAGGCTCCAGTCGGGCTCTTCGTGTACCTGTTCAAAGGCGGAAAAGAAGAATACAATGGCCTCCACACCCATCCCGATGATGAGTGCCTCGTCGGCGAAGGGCCAGTGCATGATCTTAAACAGGGCCCCGATGATCACCAGGGATGCACCCCATCCGTACATGCGGGACATGAATATCTTCCATCCTTTCTTTCTTGCAAATTTCATTTGTGGCAGTTTTTAAGTTGTTTGATTTGTTATTCACCCTGTCTTTCAGACCAGGGGCAGGGCCGCTTAATTACCGCTCCGTCCGGGATAGGTCTGGACGCTGCGGAAGCCGATGTAGGACCTGGCTGTATCCTGGTATTCATAATCGCGGACGTCAACACGAAGGAAGTGACCGATGTCTTTCCACGATCCGCCGCGCACCACTTTCCGGCTCATGTGCGGCGGGTCTGTGTCCGGGTTGAAGTCGTACTGAAAATCGGGACTCATATCGTGGGTAAAGTAGTCGATTGACTCGTCAAAAGCCGTGACGGTCCAGGCAGCTGCATTCCCCACCATGTCGTAGAGTCCGAAGTCGTTGGGCGGGTAGAGTCCGACCCGCGAGGTGTACATGTTACCATCGCTGGTGAAATCGCCCCGCATGGGCTTGAAGTTGGCCAAAAAGCAGCCCTCTTCGTTACGCAGATAGGGGCCACCCCAGGGATAGGGGCTTAGCTCACGTCCGCCGCGGGCGGCATACTCCCATTCGGCCTCGGAGGGAAGCCGGAAATCCATGGCCAGCGGCCTTCCCTCACGCACCTTATGGGTGTTGAGGTATTGTGTGCGCCATACATTGAATGCCTGTGCCTGCATCCAGTTGACCCCCACCACGGGGTAGCGGTCGAAGGAGGGGTGCCAGAAATACTGCCTGGCCATGGGCTCATTGTAGGAGTAGGTGAAGTCGCTGATCCACACCAGGGTATCGGGATACACATGGGTCTCATGCCTGCGCACCAAATCGTCCCTGTTCATGTTCCTGCGCTCCACGGGGTTCAGGCGGGCCGCCTCACGCAGGTTGAGCGTATAATAGACGTACACCAGCTGCCTGGTATCGATCACCCGTCGACGGAAGAAGCGGTGATCGTCAGGCAGGTAGAGGTCCATCAGGATCTCCATCTCCTCCTCTTCATTCCAGAAGCGGAACTCCCCCGTCCTGCGGTCCCTCCTGGCATCCCAGTTGAGAAAGACCTCTCCGGTGAGCATCAGGTCTTCATCGTCGATGGCGTACTCCTCCGGGAACACGTCGGCCAGCCAGCTCAGGGCAATGGAGTCCCTCACCCAGTTAACAAACTGGCGGTACTGGTTATTGGTCACCTCTGTCTGGTCCATGTAAAAGGAGGGCACCGATACGGTGCGCGAACGGGCGTTGTGCGCATAGGCGATGTCCTGGTCTGCCGGACCCACCTGGAAGCTGCCCGCGGGGATCTGTACCATGCCGGGCGGGTCGCGGTAGATCCTGTGATCCCTCTCCTGGATTCCGCTCACGTGCCCGGCGGGGTCACCACAGCCGGCAATGACTATCGCCAGCATGAGAAAAAAGGTCAGTCTGGTCATATGTGTTATCCTTGTTTTGGCCATTTTGTTGTTTCTTGGTGCCATTGCCTCTGAACTGTCCAGTTGGTCAATCGGCGCGGCAAATTTACAAAAATCTGATGTTTCTTTGAATCTCCTGTATTCTGTCCAGGTCCAGGTCGAAACAATATTGCAACATCACCTCGTGCGTTCCGTAACTCCTGCGCATGGCTCCCAGTGGTGAGGTGGTGATGTCGTAAGAGTATCCCACGCTGATCTGATCCAGCCGCACGCCCAGCATCACGGCCACGGCGTCCTGAGGTCTATAGGTAACGCCACCCCAGAAGCGGTTATTGTACGTTACCAGCGTGTTAAGGTCAAATTGCAGGGAGGAGAGATCGGTTTTGATGAGCAGGGAAGGGCTCAGCACATAGCTGCTGTTACCGGGCAGCTCCAGGTTGTACCCTCCCATGGCATAAATGTGCCGTTTTAGTCCGAAGTTGCTCTCCCCCAGTCCACCCCGCGCCTGGCGCAACTGTGTCACCGAGATGCCGGCCCAGGCCTCATCGTCCAGCATGTAGAATCCGCCAAAGGAAAAATCGGTGAAGATGGTGCTTTCTTCTCCCCCTATGAGCACCGGATCGCCTGGGTCCAGCGGGTTAAGCGAGCCAAAGTCAATTCTCTTGTCCAGGAAGCCGAGACGCAGTCCGAGACCCAGTCTGCCCATGCCCAGGTCCAGGTGGTAGGCATAGGCCAGGCTGACCCCAACGCCTGTTTCCGGACCGAGCTGATCCTGGATAAACCCCAGGGCCAGTCCGCCCCGAATGAGGCCTACGGGGGCATCCACGTTCAGGCTGTATGTTTCAGGGTTCAGGCGGTTGCCCTCCTCATCACGAAAGCCAACCCACTGCTGGCGGGCAATACCTGTGGCACAAATGGCATTGCGCAAACCGGCCAGGCCAGGATTCACCCCCATGTTATTGAACATATTGTGGGTGAACTGGGCCTCCTGCTGTGCGAAAAGCGGCAGGCCAAACCCCATCAGGATGAACAAAAGAAAGGTGAAAAATCGCTTCGCCATGGGTGGCTCGTTATGTTCTTTTACCAGGTATTAAACGGAAAACGCACCGAATTATTGACAGACCGGGGCAGCTGACAAAAATACACGAAAAAAGGGTGCGTCCGATAATTTTTTCCGGGCATTGGCAGCGGCTAAACAAACTTTTGGTACACCTGCCACCACTTTTCGGGTATTTCATTCTGGCAGGCCTCCTGGTAATCCTTGTAGGAGCAGGGGACCAGGAGCTGCCTGTTGTATTTCCGCCGGAGGTTTCCGGGACAGGGAACCTCCATCCACCAGCGGTCGCTCTTCTTGCTCTTATAAAAATGTATTTTGTTCTGGAAGTCGCGGATGGACACCACGTAGCTGACAAAGTCGGCAGACTCCCTGATGTCCTTGCCGGGGTGGTCATTCTTCCTGTGACAGAATCCATCAATGAAGTACCAAATCATCTGCGCCAGCAGGCGCGCACTCTGCTCCCCCTGGTCAAAGGCCGGGTTCATCTCATAAAAACCGATGGAGCTGAGCTTGTCGCTCAGTCCGGCGTACCTGGCAATCTGGCAGGCCTCTTCACCGTTGAGTCCGGAGGGCGAAGCCTTGGCGTTGCCGGGGGCATCCGATTGCCGGATACTGGAAATGTCGAAGCTGATGAGGTCGGCATTGCGCACGATGGGCTCCACCTCCTCCATGTGTTGGCGCACATGGCCCAGGCGATACACATCGAAAAAGAGCTTGTCCATCAGCTCGATGGCGTCCTGGTCAACAAAATAGGTCTGGTAGCCGATGTTGGCGTAGTTGAACAGGAAGTTGGGCTTGTGGGTCAGGATGGTGCTCAGGTAGTTTTCGTGGTTCAGCGCCTCATCCCTGTTGGTGCCGATGTCGAAGCGTGAATCAACCGACACGATGTTGATGATCTGCCCCAGCGACTCATATGCCTGGTAGTTGGCATAAGTGATATCCTGTCCTCCGCCAATGATCACCGGGATCACTTCCCGCTCCAGCAGGTGGGCCACGACGGATTTGACGGCAAAGTAGGTGTCCTTCACCTTATCCCCTGCCCGGATGTTGCCCAGGTCGGCCACCCTGGCTTTCCCGGGTCCCTGGAACAGGCTGTAAAGGTGCTTGCGGACATAGTTGGGAGCCAGTGAAGTCCCCTCGTTTCCCGGACTGTTACGGTCTTCTTCCACACCAAAAACAGCCAGGTCCATCTCCCCGGGATCGGGGAAAGCGCCTTGCCCTGTGTATGTGCTGATCAGATTGCCGAGGCTTAGTGGGTGGCCCTGGTTGGGGTAGCTCAAATTACTTGTATCCACCGGGAGAAAAAAATCAGCGATGTCCATGGAGGCTAACGATCCGTTTGATGATCCGTTCAGGTCTTTTTTCGGCTTCCTGCCGTTTTCTTCGTTTTACGGATTTTTTTCGTGGATGTTCCACCTTCCATGATTTTTCTCACCTCCTCCAGGGTGAAGTCCTCGGGCGCCTTGGTCTTGGGCAGCTTGTAATTGGTTTTTCCCTCGGCCACATAGGGACCGTAACGTCCTGCCATGATGCGTATGTCGGGTGCCTCGTCAAATGTCTTGATGATACGCTTACGCATGGCCTCCCTTTTTTCTTCGATGAGCGCCACAGCCTTTTCTTGCGAAATGGTGAGGGGGTCTTCCCCT
>SKNE01000172.1 GCA_007120675.1 Bacteroidales bacterium | reverse complement strand
TATACGGCCAGCTCCACATCCACCTCGCCAGTGGCCCTGTCGGAGGCCCGGGGAGAAACCTTGCCGGCAAAGACGATCCCCTTGGGGAACCCATAGCGGATCTCAGGAAACTCGTCGTCCAGGATCTTTTGCCAGTCAAAGCGGCGCCATCCGTGGGTCATCATGAGCAGGTCCGCCGCCATGGCGGGGTCGCCCGTGTTGTCGGACAGGTAAAACCAGGGATCTTCCGTGGCATGAACCAGGTCGCTGAAAAGCAGGAGTTCGCTGGCTATGTTGGACCGGTAATCGACCGCCTCCCCGTGGGTATCGAGGATGGCCAGCGAATAACTCCCCTGGTGCTGATCATTGTCCAGGGCCATGGCCACGTGCATCTCCTCCTGTTCATCCACCACCTGGACGCCATATTCCAGGTAGTCCACTCCGGCGATGTCACCGTGGTGGACAAAAACCAGCCGCTCAGCAATGGGTTGTCCGTGGCTGTCAAAGAGCACGATCTGTGTCACGCCCGTGGGCAACAGCTCTTTGTTGATGGATGTACGGAATACCCCATCTTCAAGGAGTGCCTCTTCCATGAAGTAGGCCCTGCCGCGTGTCTGTGCCAGGATATAGGCCCTTTGATCTTCGGCCCTGAAGTTCCTGGCCACCTTCACCTCAATGCTTTGTTCCGTTTGCCTGGCTGAGAGCAGGTGGGCCCTGCCGGAGGCCGTAGGCAGACCGACGCGCTCCCTTTCCCCCCCGGCAAACTCAATGGAGGCGCGGTATCGCCTGCCCGGTTCAGGAGTGAAGCGGAAGTAGCCCATCCCATTGTGGAAGGTGGAGAAGCTGGCGACGGTATTCCCATCCTGGTCGGTGACCTCCCCACTGGCCTCCACCCCGGCACCCAGGGCGTTGGCGGCCTTGAAGGCGACCCTGTTCTCCAGTCCCTCCACCAACTCGCCCCCTTCAGGGAAAAAAGCGAATTGCATCTTTTCCTGCCGGCGCTCCAGCCGGCGGTTGAACTGGCGGTTCTGCCACACATCACGCCGGCGGATGAAGTTCTCTTCGATGGGATTATATACGTATATGTCCGTGGCGAAGAAATGGTCTTCCCCAAAATTGTGCATCCAGTCGGTGTAAGCACGCAACTGGTAATTGCCTTCCGTGATGGAGTCCGGCAAACGGATGTCAGCGTGGGAAAACCCATCCTTCATGCGCAGGAGGTTTACCGAGGCAAGCTCCCCCTGACTGTTGATCAGCTCCACATAAAGGTTGGTGCTCAATGTGTCGGGCCGGTGACTGGCCGCATTGACAAGGTATACCTTCATCCAGATGCTTTCCCCGGCCAGGTACTCCTGCTTGTCAAGATGCACAAAGGCCTTTTGCTGGGGATAGGTGTATTCCATTTTCTGCAATTGCTCAAGGATGTGCGTGGCCGTGGGGTCAAACTCATCCCGGGCCTGTAGACTGTTGAACCACAGCATACCCTGAATCAATAGCAGGAAAGGCAGCATATGTTTAACGATCGATGTGTTCATAATTGATAGCTCCTTTTTGGTGTTTTCTTCATGTAAAACAGGTAACAGGGGCCTTTTGTTTGTCTGGCCACTTTCACGGGAATATACAAAAATCCCGGCAAACATCCAAAGGGGGCAGGACGAAGCCGGGATGTGGCGATCACAAGGCCGTTTCTTGTCTATGCGCTTGTTGTGCCTTTACAAAGCAAACTGCCCAACGGTGATCTGACCACTTTCGTCGATCCCCTCAATCCATATCAGGCTGTTTTCGAAGGATGCCCTTTCGGGCAGGCTGATCTCCACCTTACCGTCCTCGCCGGGCAGGAGATTGGGTTCCCACCAAAGGGTTCGGGGCACCTGGTATGCCTGGAAGTGTTCCGTGTCGATAAAGGAACGGTAGAACTCCGCGGCCGTGCTGTAGCCCCGGATGGCAAATTCGGTTCCGGGTGTGCGGCCCATGGTGGTTTTGGTGTAGGCAATCAGTGCCCCGCTGGCACCCCTGACACCCAGTATGGCGGCGCTGGAGCCGCTGAGCACCTCGATCCGATCTACTTCATCGGGTCTGAGGGCCATGAAGTTGCCCTGGTCGGAGGCGTTGCCGTCGATGATGAAGACCGGCCTGTTACTGCCCTGGACGCTGACGGGTCCCCTGAGCATCACCTCTCCCCCGGTGATGGTCACCCCCCTTACATGACGGGTAAGCAATTCGTGCATGGAGCTGTAATGACCCGGAAGTTCATCCGTATAGACCACCTGGTCTGGTTGTCCGTAATAGCTCCGGGAAGCGGCAGGCTGTGCCCTGCGCTCGGCAGTGACAAAGTAGCTGGGACGCCCCCCGCGCGACCAGTTGTCGCCCCGATCCAGCACCATGTGCGGCCTGGAGAGGACATTGGGTTCAAATGTCAGTTTGTCCAGCCCCCTCCCCTGCAGGTGGATATTGTAAAAGCGGCGGGCCACCGGCGAATCGATGCTGATGCTGGCCATGAAGATGTTCTCATAATGGAGTCCGGTGAAGCGGAAATTGCCCTCCCTGTCGCTTTCCGTCGTATAGCCACGGCGCCCGTCAGATGCAGTGGTCATCCTTACCTCGACACCGCCAAAGGTGTGGCTTCGCGAAAGCGATTCAATCTTTCCGGATACCACCAGGCCTTCGGCCTCCTGGTAGACAAGCTCAGGAAACGCACGTGCTGCAATCTGCTCCCACTCAAAACGTCGCCAGCCGTGGGTCATCATCAGCAGGTCGGCGGCTTCGCGGGCCTTTGGATTGTCACTGAGATAATAGGCGGGATCAGGGATCAGTCCGTCCAGGTCACTGGTAAGCAGGAGGTAGCTGGCGATGTTCTTTTCGTGCAGCCCATCTTCCTGTCCGAAGGCTTCCACAATGGCCACGGAGTAACTCCCGGGCGCGCCGGTGCGGGTGTCAAACGCCAGCTGTAGCCCCTCTTCGGTGGGACTGAATACCACCTCCCCGGTGCCCTGCTCATGGATGAATACCAGTCGCTCGGCCACAGCCTGCTTCCCCTCAAAGAGGGTGATGTGGGTCACGCCGTCGGTGAGCTCACGAAGGGGGATCCGGGTCTCAAAAGCCATATTGGCCAGGTCCACCTCCTGGAAATACTGGATGCGGCCCCTGGTGTGCACCAAGAGGGATATGTCGGAGGGTACGACGGTGAGCATGGATCGTCCCTGTCCCCTGACCCACAGTTCGTTGCCCCTAATACCGGCCGACAGGGTATAACCGGCCTGCCTGGGCGCGGGAAGGGCATGGGTCTCTTCGCTGCCATCCCCGAAGCGCACCAGGGCGCTGTATGAGACCCCGGGCTCGGGCAACAGGGTGAAGGAGCCCATCCCATCGTGAACGGTCTCGAAACGAGCCACCTCGCGGCCATGGGAATCGCTCACCACACCGGAAGCACTAACACCTGCCCCCAGTGCGTTGGCAGCCTTGAAGGCCACCCGGCTTTCAATCCCTTCCAGCAGGTCACCCCCTTCGGGGAAGAACGCAAACTGGTAATCCCTGGCCCTTTCCTCCAGTTCATCATTGAAGCGCCGGTTCTGGCGCAACTCACCCCGGCTGATGAAACGATCCTCCATTGGGTTACGCACGGTGATCTGTTTGGTGAAGTAATACCGGCTGTCAAAGTTCCTCATCAGGTCGGTATAGGCCCTGAGGATGTAGTTCCCCTCGTGCATGGAGTCGGGCAGCAGGATGTCGCCGTAGGCCAGCCCCTGCTCAAGCGGAAGCAGTGAGAGGTCCACATAGTCTCCCGCCAGGCTGACCAGCTCTATGTTCAGGTTGGTCAGCCTGCCTGCGGGACGGTGCTGGGCCACATCCACCACATAAGCCTTGAACCAGATGCGTTCACCTGCCAGGTAGCTGTCCTTGTCGGTGTGGAGGTAAACCTTCTGATGAGGCAACATGTGTTCATAGGCCTGGAGGTTATCAACGATCCGGAGTCCCGGATTGTCGCGGGCAACCGAAAATGGCAGCGAGATGTTCAGGATGGTGAGAAAAGCAAGGAATGGGATCAGTGATTTCATTGACTTATGGGGTTGGTTTGTCCGAAAATAACCTGCCACAACAATGATGCCAAGCTAAACAACCGTATGGATTGGATGACTGTTGACAGGCTCATTCAAAAAAGAGGTTGTCGATCACCCTGATGGCCCTTACAAGGTCCTCCTGGCTGTTGATTCGTACGCCTTCATTGCGCAGGGCGGCCCTGACATCGGTACGCTGTTCGGGGAACAGCCGGGACAGGGAGCGGCGGCTGTGTCTGCGTAGTTCCCTGGCCTCATTGTCTGGCATCAGGACGTAGAAAACCGGGTCATGTTCGATTCGTGGACGAGAGATGATGCGTGCGCCGCGGCTTTCCAGCGTCTCGCCTGTGCGGCGTATCCTTTGGTGAACCACCAGGGAGATCTCCCCCTTGTAGAGGATTTGGGCGAATAGATTGACGGACTCACTCTCGTACCAAGGCCTGAGGGTGATGTTCTGGAAGACCAGGCTGTCAGGTCCCGGTGGGTATAGAACGAACTGCCTGACCATGTCCTTGGCCACCTTTACCGACTGCAGACTCCTGGGCTGTCGCCAGATGAGGGCGTCCAGGTAGCCGTTGTACCGGACATCCTGGCCCCTGACCAGGGAACCATCAAGGAGCAACAGGTCTCCCTTGACCCAGTCGTCGTGCAGGTAGGGACTGC
Source organism: Bacteroidales bacterium (assembly GCA_007120675.1). Taxonomy (GTDB): domain Bacteria; phylum Bacteroidota; class Bacteroidia; order Bacteroidales; family UBA7960; genus PUPG01. The sequence continues at coordinate 11,786 of SKNE01000172.1, read as the reverse complement.
CGTCGGCCTGCATGGTCGAGATGAACACCTCTCCCGAGATACGCGGTTCGAAATCCATCGTACGTGCTTGTGCACCCCCCCCCGTGCCGACGGCGGCTGCGGCGGATAAGACAAGGGCCAGTGAAAAAAGGCCGGCTATGAAATGCTTGCTGTATTCACTCATGCTTTGCGTATATTCTTGACTAATGGTGGTGACATAATCCAGGCCATGATGCTAGCGGGACTTAACCTCAATCACCTGGCTGCTGTGCACTGGTGCACCGTCGGGACAAAAACCCTCGACGGTAACCAGGAATTTCCCTGTGATGTCGCCGGTATAAAACGTGATGACCTCTTCTGCTGCCCCCTCCAGGAACAGCTCCGGCGACCAGAAAAGAAGCTGGCGCATATCGGGCGATTCGGGGTTGATGCTGTTGTCCAGGCTGTACTCAGGTGGACTGAACCGCCGGTGGTGGCGGTAGGATTCGTGGAAAAGGGAGGTGTGGGTCCGGCTTTCTGCCAGCACCCGCTGGTATTCACCCCCCCGGGTGAACAGGCCCACGATGCCGGGGAACTGCATATCCCCGTGTACCCAGTTCACATTGTGCACTTCCACTTTATGAACCTCCTGGGTTCCCATGTACAATAGCTTCTCCAGGTCGTGTGTTATGATGCCATCCACAAAGAATACCGGTGAGCCGGGGATCTGGTTTCCGGAGTTCTTGCAGACCAGGGTGGCCTGCGGACTTTCCTCACTGCCCCGGATGCGCCAGACAGGCACCAGTTCCCGTGCGATTTCCCTCAGGTCGTCCAGGGGCAAGAAATTATCTGTCCGCACGGTGATGCTGGCCCGGTTGTAGATCATTGGGGGTCTTGCGGTGCGATGGAACCGCGTAAAAGCATCACTGGTCCAGTCGGTCCGAAAACCGATCTGTACGCTGACCACATCCTGGCTTTTGTTGATGAAGGAACGGCGGCCCCAATGCTCACGGTGGCTTAAGTGCCTTGCAGGCATATGGATATCAAATTTGTCGCGCAGGGAGATGCGGTAAGGACCGTCATAGCTCTCCGGGTCCACCGAGAAGAACAGCTCCTTATTCCTGTAGTAGTCAGAGAGCAGAAAATGAAACTCGCCGTGTTCATCGGTATGGGTGTAGAGCACATTGATGAGGGTGTCCGGGGTGTTGAGCAACATGCGTACATCCCCTAACGATTGTTCTCCTGAAGGATGGTGCAGGCGTCCGGAGACCACCAGCCCCTCTGTTTCCATGAACAGGCCGTTACCTTGTGCATTGTTCGCGGCCAAGGCATCCGGCGGACTCATCAATGGATAGCCGATCAGGAACTCATTGAGGGCTTTGTCGTCCATATGGCCAAAAAGGGCCTCCACCTGGCACGACTGCAGCCGCAGTTCCTCCTCCAGCAGCATGTTGCGCAGGCTTGTGACGGCTGTTGGCCTGTCATCCCGCAGGGAGGACAGCTGGCGCACCGAGGCCGAAAGCTGCCACTCGCCCGTTGCCTGGCCTGGCAGGGTGAGTGCCAGGTCAACCCTGTCGCGTTGGTCGAAGGACTCCCGGAGGTCCAGCCCCATAACCGGCCCACCAGGCAGTCCGGCGTACCAGTATCTCCTGGCCGGAACGCCTGTTTCGCCATGGCTTGCTTCAAAAACCAGCATGCCGTGGCCCAGGTCTTTGTCATCGATCTTTAGTGTGGCCCTGCCCAGGGAGTCTGTTTGGAAAGGGTGCCGCCAGGGGGTCTCATGGCCACGTTGCACCGCCAATGTTCCAGCCCGGGGACCCGGACTGGCTGAGTGCAAATGGATCCTGACGCCATTTTCCGCTTCCTCCACCAGCAGCGATAAACCCTCTTCTTCCACCGGCGGCAGCGGGTGATGACGGGGGGAGCCATCCATGAGCAGGTAATAGTTATTCCCCGCCTGCGGATGAAAGTGGAAAGAGGCAACACCCCGGTGGTTCATGCGGGTGGTCAGCAATGTGTCCTCCTTGTTATTGATCAGTACTACAGGGCGGTTTGAGGCATCGAACGCACCATCCGACCAGGCCATGACACGGTTTTTGTGTCCGGCCAGCATGCGTCCGCCCTCTGCAGCAAAGTGCAGGACCGCTTCTTCGTCCGGGGCCACAGGCGGCTCAATGGCTGTCAGCTCACGGTCGAAACGGTTGGCAATGAAGATTTCGCTCCTGAAAAAGGAGGGCTCCCCGTGATTGCGCATCCAGTTGGTGTAGGCCATTACTTCATAGATGCCCGTCGAGAGTGTGTCCTCCAGGAACAGGCTTCCGCTGGTCAGTCCGTCGCGAATGCGCAGCGTCAGGCGCTCCACCACCTGCCCGTTTTGCCGGAGGGCAAGGTACGCATAGCGGCTTTGGGGTCCGCCGCCGGAGTCACCGGTAAGCCATAACTGGAAAAAGAGCTTTTCGCCGGCCACGTAGTAGTCCCTGTCGGTCGCCAGGTAGACCCTTTCACGGGGCTGGGTGCGCCCCTCATCCCCAAACAAGACACAGGGCTGCAGCAGGTGCAGCATCAGCAGGAGGCTTATGCTTAACAGAATTTTCATCATGATATATCAGTTGATCCAGAAATCGGGTTTTTCCTCGTAGAGACAGCCATCAGCCGGGATATCGGCGGGGTCTTCCCATGGGACCAGGTCCACCGTGCCAAAACCGGTGTTGTAAATGACCCGAAAAGAGGCTGACCGGACTGATGAAGCCTCAAACAGTCCAAAGACCCTTCTGCCGGGTTCATTCACGCAGTGAATGTTGGTTGGCAGCTCGGCTGCAATGGGATCAAAGAACCTCCCTTCGCCGGAAAGCTGCTCGTTTTTCCCTTCGTGGAATTGGAAGCTTTCCGTGTTGAGGGAGTAGAGGTGCGAGATCAGCACCCGGTGATGGTCGAAGCTGTGATCGGGCAGGCTAAAGAAATTCAGGTCGTCCGTACTATAGGGGATGAACCCGATCTGGTGCTGGTAATAGCCGGCGCTGGAGCTGTAATCGGGGATGTCGCGGGGCAGCATGTCGGTGGCGTTTCTAACCAGCCAGCAGTAGTCGTAGGTCTCCGAGAAATCTGGCCCCGGGATTTGGACGACGTGCTGAAGGTAGAGGCCCGCCTGGAAACGAAAATGGGGTGTGCTGCCATCTTCTGCCGGGGTGCCAAGGTAAACCTTCGTGCCCTCCACCACCCCCTGGTACATCCGGTTGGAAATGGCAGACTGGAAGTAGAATATTTCTTCCGAGAATTCGGCATCCACCTCCTCGAAGTCCAACGGCGGCTTGATCTCCTGCGGTGAGCTCTCATAGACGTAGCCATCCGGGGTGACGATGTGCAGAACGTAGGAGCGCCCCACCTGGCCTTTGTACCCGTCGGGGGTATGGTACCAGCCTCCGCTGGTCTCTTCCAGGGTGACCTCATTGCCCTGGTCGTCGGCTATCCATACCTGGGCCCCGCTGATGCGCTCCATATTGGTGGGATGGCCATAAGGGGTGGTCAGCGATAACCGCACCCCGTGGGGGCCGGCTGCATCGGTCAGCAAGCCGTTCACCACCAGGTAGTCTGGCAGGCCCTCAACGCGGTGGTCATAGAGCTCCTGGCAGGCTGTCACGAGGAGGACGGCCAGCATGCCTGTGAGTAAAAGATTGGTTATCCGTTTCATTTGTCGATTGATCGTCATAGCTTTTGAATCAAATGGTCATTGAGTGCTTGTTTGCTCAGAAGGAAAAGTTATAGGTGATGGTGGGCAGTGGCCTTCCGATGATGTAGAGCTGGTAAAGCTCAAAGGATCTGGCTCCCTGCACGGTGGTGGGCTCTTTCTTATAGAATACCGAAAATGGGTTTTTCCTTCCATAGACATTCATGACGGTGAAGGTAAAACTTCCCTTGCCACGTTGATCGATGCGTAGGTTTTCACCCAGTGAGATGGAGATGTCCAGGCGGTGGTAATCGGGAAGACGGTAAGCATTCCGGTCGGAGTAGGCGATCAGCAGGTCACCGCCGTGGTGAAAGCTGAACTCAGGTAGCGTGACCGGCCGTCCGGTGCTGTAGGTAAAGGTGGCACCCACGCGCCAGCGGCGCGACAGGTAGTAATTGGCGTTGAGTGTCAGGTTGTGGGGGCGGTCGTAGTTGGATGGAAAATAGGTGTTGTTGTTGATCTGCCATTCGGGATGCGGACTGTCGGTGCGTCGTTGCGACTGGGAATAGGTATAGCTGGCAAAGCCGGTCAAATCGCCTTCGGTTCGCCTGAGATACAGTTCAGCCCCGTAATTGTACCCCTTGGCGTTGATCACGTCCAGCTCCAGGTATTCGTTCATGGATATCTGCGCCCCGCTGCGGTATTCGATGGCGTTGTGCAGCTGCTTATAGTACACTTCCAGTGAGGCCTCTACGCTATTGTCCAGGAAGTTCCTGAAATAACCCAGGGCGACCTGGTCACTTTGTAAGGGCTTGAGGTGGGTGTCGCTGAGCTTCCACAGGTCGGTGGGAGCCATCACAGAGGTATTGGAGATGAGGTTGATGTACTGGTTGGCCCGGTTGTAGCTCAGCTTCATGGAGCTTTGCTCACCCAGTGAATACCTGAGACCCAGGCGCGGCTCCAGTCCCCCGTAGGCTTTCACCACGTCGCCGGACTGGTAGTAGAGGGTATCCACGATGCTGTTCTCTGAAAGGGGTTGTCCCTCAGCATACTGCCTCACGATGGCCGGGCCCATGTTAAGGTAATGCGTATAGCGGAGTCCCAGTTCCAGGCCGATCCGTTCGGTGAGCACCATGTCGTTGCTGATGAATCCCGCCAGCTCATAGGCTTGTTCATCCGCCAGGTTGCGGGCCTGGATATTGCTCTCATCCTGGAGGGGACTCAGCCTGCCGGGTGAGATCCTGTAACGGATGGCATCCACCCCCAGGTCCCAGTTATGCGTTTCATTGGGGTACCAGGAGAAGAACCACGTGCCCTTCATGTATTCGATGTCGGAATCGATCTGGTAATGGGCACCGGGGTTGTGCTCGGGACTTTCGGCCAGGCTGTAGGCGTAGGCACTGTACCCGGCAATGAATGTGGACGAAAGCCGCTCATTGATATAGCTGTTGAGCCGGAAGGACGCCAGGTGGTTGGTGTATTCATAATCCACGTCGTCGCCAAAGTTTGACCGGTCAAAGCTACGGTATCCGAACAGGGTGATGCGGTGGTTCTGTCCCACGGCCACATTCAGGAGTCCGCTCAGGTCGTTAAAGCCCACCGAGCTGTTCATGAGGTCTTCGTTGGGCAGGTTTTGCAGCATCCAGTCCGAGTAGGATGAGCGGACGCCGATGGACAGGGCCATCCTCTCTTTGACCAGGGGTGTTTGCAAAAGCAATCGGCTGTTGATCAGTCCGATCCCTCCCTCCAGGGTGGTGCTTTCCAGGTTCAGCCCGTTGCCCAGGCGGATATCCATGATGGATGAGGCGCGCTCGCCATACCTGGCGGGGATGCCGGCCTTCATCAGGGTGGCGCTGCTCACCATGTCGGGATTGACCACGGAGATCAGTCCGAAAAGGTGGGATGCATTGAATAGCGGCACGTTCTCCACCAGCAGCAGGTTCTGGTCTGCACTGCCTCCACGCACGTTGAAGCCTGAGCCAAACTCACCGATGGTCTGAACGCCCGGCATCAGGGTGAAGCTTCTTACAATATCCTGCTCCCCGAAGCTGCCGGGCAGCTCCTGCAGTGTCTGCGCATCCATGCTGATGAGACTCATCTGGGTGCCGGTGATATGGTCGCGTCCGCGGCGCGCTGTCACGATCACTTCGTCGAGTTGTGTGGCTCCGCTGAAGATGTGCAGGTCGAGCTCGCCATCGCTGATCAGGCGTATGCTCCGGTGTGTGTCATCGTAGCCCACATAGCTGACACGCAAATCGTACTGACCCACGGGCAGTCGCATCTCGAAGCGGCCTTCAAAGTCCGTCGTTGCCCCTGTTTCGGTGACAGGGTCATAGACCACGGCCCCAAACAAGGCCTCGTCGGTGGCCGCATCAATGACCCGCCCATGGATAGTGGCCCTGGCATAGCGGCCAAACTGCGCAGGGTCGCCTACGATAAGCCTGTCGGCTGCAAGATCCGTTTCTTCACGCAGGCGGCCGTCGCGGGGCATCAGGAAGATTTTTCCGTCCACTTCCAGGTAGGTGAGTCCGGACCGATTGGCAATCAGTGAGATCACCTCCATTAGTGGATTGTCCAGCAAACGGGTGCTGTAGGCTTCATCGGTGATCCATTCCGCCTTGTAATATATAAATGTATCGTGCTTTGCCTCCAGGGCACGGATGATCTCACCCGGGGACACCGACGTTTCATCCTGGTTTTCGCTGGTTTGCTGCAAGACCGTGAAGGGAACCAGCGCCAAAATGAGCACCAGGCAGGCAGGCCGGATGAAGGTCTTGTTTAACTGACAATGGGTTGTACGCTTAACATTCATGCTTACACAAATTTTTCGGCCCGTAAATTTCAGGAATATTCTGCTAACACAGAAATAAACCGACTCTCGTTCTGCCAATAGGCTGTTTTTGCCGTTGGCAGCGGAATTAGTATCTACCGGTATTTTGAACCTGCTTCCGGGACACACTGTTCGTTCTGCTTCCGTAGCGAAGGCAATCAGCGGCCACCTGGTAGGCAGTACCTCATGACCATGGGCAAAATCTCATCCCATTCTAGGAGGTAGACAGAACCCCAAAGGTTGTTCGCAAATACCATGCCTGAAACCCAGATTTCTGATTACCAATGTGTTCTTTCTATTCCCCCTTGAAAAACCATACCAGACCTTGTCCGCTTGCGAACAGGATTTGTTCGTCAGTGAACAGCTGCACCTACTGATGCTGTGGGGCTGATGCATGCACCGGCTTTGGCCTTGACAATTTGAAAAAAACTGCTTATATTTGCTATCGTTTTTTTGGGTCTCCGATGCCTGTTTGTTTAACGTGTTGATAAATAGCGCATTAGTGAAACCCATTTTTTCGCTATTGTTAATTTTTTTTTATTTTTTTATTGTTTTTTGGCGAAATCATAGTAAATTTGGAGGTCAATCAAAACACGACTTTTTTGATTTATTTATTAACTAAAACAAAAACAACATGATGAAGCGAGTTTTCATTTTGATGGGTGTGTTGCTTTTTATGGGTTCCACCCTGTATGGGCAACAGATCCGGATTTCCGGTACAGTGACCGATGCCAGTGATGGTGCTACGCTGCCGGGTGTTACCGTGATGGTAGCCGGCACGTCCGTAGGTACGGTAACCGACATCAATGGTCGCTACGAGATCAGTGCAGCAGCAGATGCTACGCTCCTGTTCTCCTTTATTGGGATGCGTTCCCAGGAAGTGCCGGTGGATGGCCGCAATGTGATCAACGTTGAACTGCAGTCCGAAATGGTCGGACTGGAGGAGGTGATCGTCATTGCGTACGGTACCACCCGGCGCGAGTCATTCACCGGGGTGGCTGACGTGATCTCCTCCGAGAAGCTGGAGCGTCGTCAGGTATCCCACATCTCCAAGGCCCTTGATGGTGCCAGCCCGGGGGTACAGGTGACCAGCGGTGGTGGCCAGCCCGGTAGCGGAGCGCAGGTGCGCCTTAGGGGCTTTGGCTCGATCAACGCTTCCAATGCACCCCTTTACGTGGTTGACGGTGTGCCCTTCGACGGCAACCTCAACGCCATTAACCCAGACGACGTTGAAAACATTGTGGTGCTTCGCGATGCTTCTGCGGCTGCACTGTACGGTGCAAGGGGCGCCAACGGGGTCATCATGATCACCACACGTTCAGGCGACGTTCAGCGGCCCTTCATGCGCTTTACCTCCCGCGTGGGTGTGGTCGACCGTACGATCCCCGAGTATCCGCGCGTCAACAGCGAGGAGTTCATGCTGCTGAGCTGGGAAGCCTACCGTAACAACCTGCACTTCCGCCAGGGCCTCAGCGTGGAGGAAGCCAACATGGTGGCCACCTGGGGTGCTGCATCAGGCATTGGCAACTACCAGAACGACATTGTAAACCTCCTGGGTGACTACAATCCGTTCAACGTTCCCGAAGGCGAAGGACTCTTTGTCTGGGACGCCAACAACCCCTGGATCGGTTCATTGAACCCCAATGCACGTTTGCTCTATGAAGACGACTGGCAGGACGAGCTCTTCAGCTCAGCCATCCGCCAGGAGCACTCCTTCAGGGTCTCGGGTGGTACCGATGTATCGGACTACTACCTCTCCCTGGGATACCTGAATGAAGAAGGTCTGGCCATCAACTCAAGCTTTGAGCGCATCTCGGCCAGGCTGAACATGAACACCCAGCCCAGGGATTGGTTCGAGAGCGGCCTGAACATCTCCGCTTCACTTTCGGAAACCATCTCCCAGCCCTTCACCGGCACACAAACATCCAATGCCTTCTTCTTTAGCAGGACCATTGGACCGATCTACCCGGTGTACCTCAGGGGCCTGGATGGCGAATTCATCCTGGACGATGATGGCAACAAGCAGTTCGACTACGGTACGGGCGAAGGCCCCCAGGGCACACGCCCCTACGCTGCCATGTCGAACCCTGTGGGATCGCTCGTACTGGACGACCGCTCCTTCACCCGCGAGAATGCCAGTGCCAGGACCTATATGCAGGTCAACTTCCTGGATAACTTCAACTTCAGGGTGAACCTCACCGCCGACTATTACAGCATCTACCAGACCACTTTCCAGAACCCGGAAATTGGTGATGCTGCCGACATCGACGGTCGCGGCACAAAGGCCCACACCCGTAACCTGAGCTACACGTTCAACCAGCTGCTGAACTACAGCAATACTTTTGGTGATCACAACTTTGACTTCCTGCTGGGACACGAAGCCTACAGCAGAACGCTCAACTTTGCTTCGGCCACCAGGACCGGCTTCCCGATTCCCGGCATCACCGAGATCGGCATCGCCACATCCATGGAAGGTTCCACTTCCTACACGGATCAGTACAGGGTAGAAGGCTACTTCACGAGGCTCAGCTACGACTTCATGAACAGGTACTACATCTCCGGTAGCTACCGCCGCGACGGTTCTTCCCGCTTCCACGAGGATGCCCGCTGGGGTAACTTCTACTCCCTCGGTGTCTCCTGGCGCGTGACACAGGAAGACTTCATGCAGGGCATCGACTGGCTCGACAACCTGCGTGTGAAGGCCAGCTACGGTGAGCAAGGCAACGACGGCCTTCCCTCCTGGTACGCATGGCAGAGCTTCTTCAACCTTGGCTTTGACAACAACATCTTCCCGGGTGCCGTTTACTCAACGCACGAGAACCGCAGCCTGCAGTGGGAGGTGAACCGCAATACAAACATTGGCTTTGATGCCCGCATCTTCGATCGCTTCGAAATGGAGTTTGACTACTTCCAGCGTGCATCTTCCAACCTACTGTTCTCCGTGCCGCTGCCGCTCTCCACAGGGGTGAACGCCATCAACATGAACATTGGCGAGATGGTCAACTCAGGCGTTGAGTTCCGCTTCCTGGCTAATGTCTTGCACAGCCGCCAGTTCCGCTGGGATGTGGACTTCAACATCACCCACCTGGTGAACGAGGTAACCAAGATGCCCGACGATGTTCAGGAGATCATCCGCGGCACCCGCCGCATCGCTGAAGGTCAGTCATTGTACGACCACTGGCTGCGCGAAGTGGCTGGCATGAACGAGTGGGGAGAAACACTGTATTACTTCGACGTGATTGGTGAGGATGGTGAACCCACCGGCGAGCGCGACGTGACCACCAACTTCCTGGATGCCGATCGCTACTATGTGGGTACCAGCATCCCCGACTTCTGGGGCGGTATCACCAATAACTTCGCCTTTGGCAACTTTGACCTCTCCGTACTGGTCACCTATGGCGTGGGTGGCACGATGTACGACCAGAACTACTCCTGGCTGCTTGGTGAAGGCCGCTACGGTTATCACCTGCACGCAGACCGCCTGGACCGCTGGCGTCAGCCGGGTGATGACAATGCTGCACCCCGAATGGAGAACGACAACCCCAATCTCTTTGCGGCTTCTGACGTATACCTGAACCCAATGGACTACATTGCACTGAAGAACGTCACGCTGAACTACAGGGTGCCTCAGACCTTCTCTCAGCAGTACGGCATTGCTGACCTGTCCGTCTTCGTATCCGGCGACAACCTCTTCGTATTCAACGAGGCCACCGGTATGGACCCGCAGCACAGCTTTACCGGCCAGACCGACCATGGCTACATCCCCGTCAGAACGATCACTTTCGGTCTTAACTTGCAGTTTTAATCAAAAAAAGAGAAAGAAATATGAAAAAACTAAATAGAATCATTGCACTTTTCGTGCTGATCTTTTTCCTGGGGAGTTGTGAAAAGGACTTCCTGGAAACCTCTCCGACCGGCCAGTTGTCGTCTGACCTGATGTTTGAGTCGATCGAGGGAGCGAACCTGGCACTCAACGGCATGTACCGTTACCTCTATGCTTTCCACCCGGGCTTTGGCTGGGGATACGGCAACCACGACGGTTTCGGGCACATGGCCCACCTCCTTGAGATGGACCTCATGGGTGAGGACATGGTGGTGCACTCGGCCGGTTACGGCTGGTTCAACGCACAGCACCGCTGGCTCACACACCGAAACTCGGTGGCCGGCGTGACCCACGAGCGCTGGCGCATGCCTTACGCCGTAATCAACAACGCCAACATCATCATCCTTTACGTGGATGACGTGGAGGCCCCCACTGCCCAGAAGAACATGATCAAGGCACAGGCCTTGGCAGCCAGGGCTTTTGCCTACTACCACCTGGCCGCCATGTTCTCGGACTTCACAAACAGCAGTGCACCCGCCATTCCGCTTTACACGTTGCCCGGACAGGAGGGTCACCCCAGGAGTTCCGTGGGTGAGGTCTTTGACCTGATCTACTCAGACCTGGATCAGGCCATTGCCTATTTCGACGGCAACAACAGCAGGCCGCACCGCTCTTTCATCAACCTGGCTACCGCCCACGGCTTCTACGCCAGGGCCGCCCTCTCACAGGGCGACTGGGCCCTTGCCCGTGACCACGCCGACATGGCCATCAATCTCCACGGTGCTGGCAACCTCTTCAGCCCCGGTGATTATCCCGAGGAGTTCAGCCTGATCCATGATGACGATGGCAACGTGGTGGGTTACAACTTCACCGCCATGGCCGGCTTCAACAACGCCGCCATGTCGTCGGAGTGGATGTGGGGCTCCATCATCAATGATGAGCATGCCACCATTTACGCCTCCTACATGAGCCACATGGACCCGCGCTTCATGACCTATGCCTCACTGGGTGGACAGAAAAAGATCACCCAGGAGCTGTATGACATGATCCCGGATACTGACCGCAGGAGGAACCTCTGGGTGCCCCCGGACCTTTCCTTTGTAGGACAGTACGGTGGATACGGCGCCGACATACCGCCCCTGACCCAGATGAAAAAGCTGGTACAGGTGCTGGGAGCCTGGGAAGCGGACTACATCTACATGCGCCTGGCCGAGATGTTCTTCATCAAGGCAGAGGCACAGTCACGCCTGGGACAGGATGCAGATGCTGCCCAGACATTGTATGACGTGGTAAGTAAGCGTGACCCCGCTTACACCTTGTCCACCAGCACGGGAAGTGCCCTGCGCGACGAGATCATGCTGCACCGCCGCATCGAGCTCTGGGCAGAGGGACACCGCTGGATTGACCTGAAGCGCCAGGGATTGCCCCTGCAGCGCCCATCAGGTCCCGGTAACCACGATCCCGGCATGGCCGGTGTGCTTGAGGTTGCTGCCGGTCATAACGACTGGAAC
>SKNE01000237.1 GCA_007120675.1 Bacteroidales bacterium | reverse complement strand
TTTGCCGTGGTCAGCCTGCTGGCCCTGCTGCTCCTGGCACCCCTGCTGGAAAGGCAGTCACAATATGTGGAGGCACCCCTTATCCTGTTTTTCCAGGATAATTCTTCATCCATCCTGCTTAGTGGCGACACCTCCTTTTATTACGACAGTTACCTGCCTGAACTTCAATCTTTTATGGAGAATATGTCGGACGACCACGATGCAAGGCTTTACGCCTTTGGTGAGGAGGTTGTCCCGGGTGACTCCATCGACTTCACCCACCGCATGACAAACATCTCTGAAGTGTTCCGGGAGGTGGAGGCCCGTTACAGCAACCGCAATATCGGCTCTGTGATCATGGCCAGTGACGGATTGTACAATCGTGGCATCAACCCGCTTTACATGGCGGCCAGGGCGGATTATCCAGTATTTACCATGGCACTGGGAGATACAGTGCCGCGGCGTGATCTGATCTTGAGACGGGTTCACCACAACCAGATAAGCTACCTGGGCAATATGTTCCCGGTGGAGATTGAAGTGGAGGCCCTGGAGGCTGCCGGACTGAGCAGCCGCCTCACCATCACCCGCGATGGGGAAGAATTGTTCAGTCAGACAGTTCAGTTCACGTCCAGGCAACACAATGAGACAGTCAGCCTGTTGCTGGAAGCCGACGAAGCCGGCATGCAGCAATATGTTGCTTCAATCCAGGCAGTGGAGGACGAAGTGAGCCTGGCCAACAACAGCAAGGATTTCTTTGTGGATGTGATCGACGGGAGGCAACAGGTACTGATCCTCTCCAATAGTCCCCATCCCGACGTGGGTGCCATCAGGGAAGCCCTGGAAAGAAACGATCACTACGAAGTGGACGTGTCTGTATACCAGGAATTCGGGGGACAGGTGGAAGGCTACGACCTGTTGATCATGCACCAGTTGCCCTCACCACAAAACCCGGCCGCGGGAATCGTAGAGCAGGCCCTCGAAGCCAATACATCTGTTTTGTATGTCCTGGGCAGCCAGACAGACCTCAGCGCCTTCAGCCGCCTGGGGCATGGCATGGAGGTGCAGGCACGGACCAGTGACCTTAATGAGACACTGCCGTTGTATAACCAGTCCTTTGCCCTGTTTTCGATCCCGGAGCCCACCCGCAGCCTGTTGGACCAGCTCCCCCCGCTATATTCCCCCTTTGGTAACTATTCACTGCCTGCGGGGGCCCATGTGCTGCTTTATCAGAAAATTGGCGCCGTTCCCACGGAGCAACCCCTTGTCGCCTTTTCAGAGATCGGCGAAAGGCGCAGCGGACTGATCACCGGTGAAGGCCTTTGGAGGTGGCGACTGCATAGCTTCCTGCGTCAGTCGGATCACAAGGCTTTTGATGAACTGCTTTCACGCATCGTATCTTACTTGGCGCTGCAGGAAGACAGAAGCCTCTTCCGTGTGACAACCGAAAACCTGGTCTATGAGAATGAAGTGCTCCATTTTACTGCAGAACTGTACAATCCCGCCTATGAGCTGATCAACCAGCCTGAGGTGCACCTGGTCATCACCGGGGAGGACGGCGTGGAATACCCTTATGTGATGGGCCGCACCTCCAACGCCTATCGCCTGGACGCAGGGACTTTTGATCCCGGCACTTACAGCTGGGAGGCCCGGGTGCAGTCAGGAAGCGAAAGCCACACCAGCGAAGGGGTGATACACGTTTTGTCCCTCGACCTTGAAGGCCTGAGGACCATCGCTGACCACCGCCTGCTCTACCAGCTGGCAGAAAACAGCGGGGCGGCCATGTATTATCCCGGACAATGGGATGAATTGCAAGAGGAGATCAGGATGCGAGAGGACATCAGGCCGAGGATGTACGTTCAAAAAGAGTTTATGGAGATCATCAATTTGAAGCCCCTCTTTTTTGCTGCATTGCTCCTGCTGAGCCTGGAATGGTTTATCCGGAAAAGAAGCGGAGGTTACTGACCCCCCCTAAACACCACTGCATGGAACAGATACTTTTGTATGTGATCATTGCCATCATTGTTCTGGACTATGTCTTCGACAGGTGGATGGATTACCTGAACACCACCCGCTGGAGCAGGGTCCTGCCCGATTCGCTAAAGGGGATCTATGATGAAGAAAAGTACCGGAAATCCCAGGAATACTCCCGGGTGAATATGCGCTTTGGACTGATAAGCAGTACGCTTTCATTCGCCTTCATCCTGCTGATGCTTCTTTTCGGGGGCTTTGGCTACCTGGATGAGGCAGTGCGGCGCATCAGCACCCATCCCATCCTGATGGCAGGATTGTTTTTTGGCCTCCTCGGACTGGCCTCAGATATCCTTTCCACCCCCCTTGACCTTTACCGTACCTTTGTCATTGAAGAGCGCTTTGGGTTCAACAGGACCACCCCCATCACCTATGTGACCGATAAAATCAAGGGCTGGGCGCTGGCCATCATCTTGGGCGGTGGCCTGCTGGCAGCCTTTGTATGGTTCTACCAGGCGGCCGGAGAGCTGTTCTGGCTTTATGCCTGGATACTGTTTACCGCCTTCAGTGTGCTGATGATGATGTTTTACAGCACCTTGATCGTCCCCCTCTTCAATAAGCAGGAGCCGCTGGAAGAGGGCCCACTTCGTGAAGCCATCGAGGCCTTTGCCCGCAAAGCGGGTTTCCGGCTGGACAACATCTTTGTCATCGACGGCTCAAAAAGAAGCGCCAAAGCCAATGCCTACTTCAGCGGACTGGGTCCCAAAAAAAGAATTGTCCTCTTTGATACCCTTGTCAAAGAGCACAGCAAAGAGGAATTAGTGGCTGTCCTGGCCCACGAGATCGGTCACTACAAAAAGAAGCACACCCTGAAGGGGATGCTGATCTCCGTTTTGACCACCGGGGTGATGCTTTACCTGCTGGGACTCTTCATCAGGCAGCCGGCGCTGTCGGTTGCACTGGGTGCTGAAGAGGTGAGTTTTCATATGGGGATCCTGGCATTTGGCCTGCTTTATTCACCCATCTCCTTGCTGCTGGGCATCCTGTCTAACCGCCTGAGCCGCCGCTATGAGTTTGAAGCAGATGCGTTTGCCGCTGAAAAGTATGCCGCCAGGCCCCTGCAGAGCGCATTAAAGAAGCTGTCTGTTAACCACCTTAGTAACCTGCGACCACATCCTGCCTACGTGTATGTTCACTATTCGCATCCGCCGCTGCTGGAGCGCCTGAAGCACCTGGATCATTACGCCCGGGATGGTGATCAGTCCGCAGGAGACACCCCATAAGTCAACAGAGAGATGAAGCAAGCGAGCGTACCACTGGCCGAGAAGTTAAGGCCACGCAGCATGGACGATTACCTGGGACAGGATCACCTGCTGGGTCCCGGGGCCATCCTGCGAAAATCGATCGAATCGGGACAGATCCCTTCCATGATATTATGGGGTCCGCCGGGTGTGGGCAAGACCACCCTGGCAACGCTGATATCCCATCACCTCCTGCGCCCGTTCTACACACTGAGCGCTGTCAGCTCGGGCGTGAAGGACGTGCGTGAGGTGATCGGCAGGGCCAGGCAGGAGGGTGGCAACGCCATTTTGTTTATCGACGAGATCCACCGCTTTAGTAAGTCTCAACAGGACAGCTTGCTGGGTGCAGTAGAGAAAGGGGTGCTCACACTGATTGGCGCCACCACGGAAAACCCTTCCTTCGAAGTGATCGCCCCCCTCTTGTCCCGCTGCCAGGTGTATATCCTCAGGGAGCTTGAGGTGGAAGACCTCCTTAGCCTGCTGGAGCGTGGACTCAGGCTGCTGGCCGAAGAGTCCGGTGTACAGCCTGAGCTCAGGGAGCAGGAAGCCCTATTGCGAATCAGTGGTGGTGATGCCCGTAAGTTGCTCAATGCCCTGGAGCTGGCGGTGAGTGCCTGTGCCGGACAAGATAAGGTGGTGATCACCAACGAGCTGGTGCTGTCGGTGATACAGCAGAACCTGGCCCTTTACGATAAAGGGGGCGAGATGCACTATGACGTGATATCTGCCTTCATCAAATCGGTGCGGGGGAGTGATCCCAATGCAGCCGTTTATTACCTGGCCCGCATGATTGAAGGTGGTGAAGATCCGAAATTTATTGCGCGACGCCTTTTGATCCTGGCATCAGAAGACATCGGGAATGCCAATCCCAATGCCCTCCTGCTGGCTACCAGCTGTTTCCAGGCCGTGAATATGGTAGGGATGCCGGAGGGTCGCATCATACTCTCCCAAACGACCACTTACCTGGCCTGCTCTCCCAAAAGCAATGCCGCCTACCTGGCCATTGGCAAGGCCCGGGACCTGGTGCAAAAGACAGGCGATTTGCCCGTGCCGCTGTCCCTGCGCAACGCTCCCTCCAAGCTGATGAAGGAGGCGGGCTATGGAAAGGATTATCAGTATGCACACGATTTTCCGGGACACTTCGTGGAGCAGGAGTACATGCCGGACAAGGTGAAGGGGATCACCCTCTATGAGCCTGCCGGCAACGCACGTGAACAGGAGATGCGTGCACGGCTAAGGGCCTTGTGGAAAAACAAATACGGCTACTAAACCAGTATTCACTGTTATGAACAATCGTGAACTTTTCTTTCGCTACCTGGCCCAAACCTCCAGCGAGCCGCTGGCCCTCGAGATAGAGCGTGCTGAGGGGCTATACCTATACGACAGGGAAGGGAAGGCCTACCTTGATTTGATCAGCGGCATATCGGTCAGTGCCTTGGGACACAGGCACCCCGCTGTCCTTGAAGCCGTCAGGGAGCAGTCCAACCGCCATATGCACCTGATGGTCTACGGGGAGCTGGTGCAATCACCACAGGTAGAGCTGGCCCGCCTGCTGGTCGATTCCCTGCCCGCCGGTCTGGATAAGGTTTACCTGGTTAACTCGGGCAGTGAAGCCATTGAAGGGGCATTGAAGCTGGCCAAACGCTTCACGGGACGACGGGAAATGGTCGCCTTTCACAACGCCTACCACGGCAGCACCCACGGTGCACTGAGTGTGACCGGCTGCGACCAGCTGAAAAAACCCTTCGGACCCCTTCT
>SKNE01000081.1 GCA_007120675.1 Bacteroidales bacterium | reverse complement strand
AGCCCTCATTGTGGGATGAGGCCGCCTTTGCACGACTCTACCGTGCCATGCGGGAAGGGGCACTGCTCACCACCTACAGTGCAAAAGGCAGTGTAAAGCGGGCCATGAGGGCTGCCGGTTTCCGCCTGGAGCATCCTGTGGGTCCGCGGGGCAAGCGCGAGATGAGCCGGGGCAAGAAGATCCATAACTGATCCTGCAGCTGCACTGCATGAAAGTTTATTGTCCGCGGGGGTTCATTAAGCCGCCAGGCAAAATCACCTGACCTGCACAGCTGGGATGGCCTTTGGTCTTATGGGGCAGGTCCGGTCAGTACGGCCTGTCCCATCAATACGTCAGTCTAGAGGTCAAGTACACGCAGTCCCTGCACGAAGCGAACATCCACGGGAATATCCTGGGCATTGATGCGGTCGATGTCGCGCTGCAGCGTTTCCGACATGGCACCGTCGCGACGGGCCAGCTCCCGGGCCGCTTCATAGTCCCCATCGCCCTGTATCACAAGGAGTTGTTCGACGGCTTTGGTGACAGCCTTGCGCATGTTGTCAAAATCAACCTGGTAGGTATTGCTCTCCTGGCAGCGGGCAAAGGCCTCTTCGCGTGCAAAGAAGTTGAAGCGTATCATGCCGGCGGTTCCGTGTGCTCCCGCGGTTCCGAAGCGGCTGGAGCGCATCACGCTGGCGAAGCTGGTCACATAGGCTTCCCTGAGCTCCTCCTCGCTGATTTCACCCATATCCTGCAGCTGGGTAAGCAGGTAAAGGGCAGTGAGGTCCGAGACAGTGGCATCGATCAGTCCATGGTATTCGCGCAGGGCGTCGCGCACGGGGCCTTGTCCGGTGACGGTGTTGGAGATGGACAGTCCGCCGGCGATCTCGTGGAAGGCGGTGAGCAGGAAGAAGGCCCGGAAGGTGACGTGATCGCGCTGGCTTTCGTGGATCATCATCTCACCGATGGGTTTAAGGATTTCATCAAATTTGGCTTCCATCACGTTGCGCAGCTGCATGCTCCGAGTGCCGGCCTTTTGCCGCACCTCCGGATCGTCAGGCAGGTGCAGGGCAATGATCTTGGGACCCGCATTGCAATGGCCTGCATAGTAGATGGCATCGTACACCCCGATGTTGGAATCGCTGCCCGGCACCTCCTGCTTATAGCGATCGGGCACAGGCAGGCGGGCCTGGAGGCTGGGCACCATATCCACATAGTGTTCCAGCGTGGCGCTTAGTTCGTGGTCCTTGACCACGAGATAGGCAGTGTAGGCCGCCTTTTGTCCGAACTTACGGTCCTCTCCCGTGTCGAAAGGGCGCAGTACCAGGTCGATGTTGTTGTCGCGCATCTGCATCCAGGCCATGTCACTCTCCCTGTAATCGTCGGTGAGCAGCGACTCCGCCAGTTGATCCAGGTAATGGGCGAACGGCTTGTATTCCGACAAAAGGGCCGCACTGCGCAGGAGTCCGGCTATCTCTTCGTTCTGACCGGCAAAAGCCTGTGAATAGGGGATGGATACCAGCGATCCGTCGGCTGCCCGGCGTATCATGGTGTAAGGGCTCCGTTTGTGGTCGTCCTCCCACTGGTCGAACTCCTCCCGGCTCATATCCGGGGGATAGAAGTTGGCCCCTAAGGGCTTGTCGTCAAATCCCGGATAGAACGGGGTATGGCCCTCCAGGCGTCCCCACGGTCCGTAATTGATAAGGGCATATTCGCGGGCGTAGGGGTCGGACATATAGTCCATCAACTGGTCCTTCGAGCCATAGGCCTGCATCCAAAAGATCTCATCCACTACGTCGGAAGCTGAGATGAGGATGGGGATCATCTCGCGCTCCTGTTCGCTGAGCCAGTCCAGGTCGGTGCTGAGCACCACCTCTTCGTACTGTGCTATGCGCTCTCTCAGCTGACGTTGGTAGTCCTCATCGGCTGGCTGACAAGCTGCCATTGTAAAAACAATCCATATTGAAAACAAAAAAGAAATTCGTGAAAAATGCATCATTCTGGGTTTTGGTGAAAAAATTGATTGTTTTAAGGGTCATTTATCCAGGTAGGTGTCCAGTATGCTCTGCAAGGCATTTCTGTCGATGGGCTTTGACAGGTAATCGTTCATTCCGGCATCCAGGCATTTTTGTTTTTCCTGGCGGGTGGCCCCGGCGGTTAGTGCGATGACGGGGACTGCGCACTTCTTTTTGTTCTCCAGCTTCCTGATCCGCCTGGTGGCTTCGAGCCCATCCATTTCGGGCATCTGGATATCCATCAGGATCAGGCCCACATCCTCCCTTTCCCAGAGCATCTCAAGTGCTTCTTTTCCGTTTACTGCTGAGAGCAGGGGATGGGTGGGTGCCATTTTTCCCAGGAGGGCCTTGATGAGCCGCATGTTGATGGCCACATCTTCGGCGATCAGGATGGCCTTTTGATTTTGGTCCCCGGCCGGGGCAGGAGGGCCTTCGCCAGGGGGAGGAGTAAGATCAGGTTCAGCGAGATGTTCTCCCCCGCTATGCCTGTCTGCCAGTTGGATATAGTGCAGCAACTCTTTGGGCTTCATGGGCTTGAGGAGTTGGAACTGCACGTCCAGCTTTTTGCACTGCTCCTGTATGTGTTTGTCTTCAGCTGAGCCATAAAGGATGACGGGCAGTGTGGGACGACCCCTCTCCTTTTCCATCTCCCTTAGCTTTTCGATGGTCTCCAGTCCATCCATGCCGGGCATGTGATGATCCGTGATGACCAGGTCGATGGCCGCATCCTCCCTGTCCAGCTGCTGCAATGCCTCCGGACCGTTCTTGCAGCTGATGCAGGAAAGCTCCCAGTGCTGAAGGGTGTGTTCAATGATGAGGCGGTTGTTCAGGTTATCGTCCACCGACAAGACCTTTTTGACGTGCCTGAGCTCGGGGGACAGAAACGCTTCCACATAAGTCGTCTCCACGGTAAAGGAGAAGCTGCTTCCCACCCCTTCCAGGCTTTCCATCCTGATCTGATCCCCCATTTTCTCTGCCAGCAGGTTGGAGATGATCAGTCCAAGGCCTGTCCCCCCATACTTTCGTGTGGTTGAGGCATCGGCCTGGCTGAAGGCCTTGAACAGCTTCTGCTGGTTCTCCGGTGAAATCCCGATACCCGTATCCTTTACCGTGAAGTGAAACTTTCCCCTATTGTCGCCTACGGCTGCAAAATCCACCTTCAGCTCCACCTCGCCCTCTTCAGTGAACTTGACGGCATTGCTCAGCAGGTTGACCAGGATCTGCTTGAGGCGCAATGGATCCAGGACAGCGTATTTTGGGGTTTCCGGGTCGATGTTCAGGAGCAGCTCCAGCCCTTTCTTTGCCGCGTGGAACTTGATGATGTCGGTGGCTTGTCCCAGCAGGTCGTGTACATCGGTTTCCACCGGATCCAGCTCCAGCCTGCCCGACTCGATCTTGGAAAAGTCGAGGATGTCGTCGATGACTCCCAGCAGGGCGTGGGCCGATATGCTGGCATTTTCAACATACATCTGCTGTGCGGGGTCGAGTGGTGTGTTCTTGAGCAGCTCGGTAAATCCGATCACCCCGTTGAGGGGGGTCCTGATTTCGTGGCTCATGTTGGCCAGGAACTGCGACTTGGCCTTGTTGGCCGCTTCTGCCTGCTCCTTGGCGGCCACCAGCGCCCTCTCGCCTTCCGTCTTCAGGTGGGCATCGGCCAGGCTGGATGCCATCACCTTCAGTAAGCTGACCTGGTCATTGGTCCAGCTTCTTCTCTCCCTCACCATGTCAAAACCGAAGAAGCCCACCACCTCGGTATGGGTATAGATGGGCACGCTGAGCAAGGACTGTATCTCTTGTCGTTGAAACTCCTCTTTCTCTGCAGCGGCTGCTGCCGGCAGCTCGTCCACCGCCGGAATGTGGACGGCCCTGGATTGCATGATCTGCTCCAGCCACCAGGGCAGGGAGCGTACGTCCATGTTCTGCAGCTTGTGGATCTGCGGACTTATGCCTGTCCGGCACCATTCATGGGTGTTGCTCATCCTGAGCTTGTCCCTGCTGAAGCGAAAGAAATAGGTGCGGTCCACACCGAAGAACTCGCCGGTTTTCTCCAACAGGTTGTTGATCTTTTCATCGATGTTGGACACGTCGGCACTGACGAAGTCGGATGAGATGCCTGCCAGCAGGCGAAAGCGCTCCTCGCTCTTTTTCAGCAGCTCCAGGTGTTTCTGATCCTCGGTGATGTCATCCAGGGTTTCAATCACGGCGTACACCTCACCATTTTCATTAAACATGGGGCTGCTCGTGACCAGGAAATGCCGTTTTCCCAGGGCTGTGTCTTTCTCCAGCTTATACTGAATCACCCTCTTTTCTGTGAAGGACCTATGGGTCTGGCAGCCCTCACAAATACTTTCCCGTGCTATGGTGCTCAGGCAATGATAGCAGTGGGGATTTTCAGAGGTGTCGATATTCGGATACCACTGCCTCATGGCCTTGTTCACTTCCAGCACCCGCATGGCCGGGTTGATCATCGCCACGCCCAGCGAGAGGTTATCAAAGAGGGCCCGGTACTTGCCCCGGCTCCTGGTGGCCAGCATCTGGGCCTCTGTCTGCCTTTTGTCATAAAGAAACAACAGGCCGGTGACTGCAAACAGCACGGCGAAATAAACGATCATGAGCTCTATGGGGAAGTGCAGGGGCATCAGTCCGGTGAGCTGAAGGACGAATGCGATAAGAAGGGCAGAATAAAACAATAGCAGGAGCCTGGACCCCTTCCTGTATTCCTTGAACTGGTATACCAGGAAGGGAAAAAGGAAGGACCACAAAATCCCCGCTCCCTGGGTGCCACCATCCAGGAAGAGGTAGATCATGATCAGGCCGCCGAAAAGCAGGGCGAAGTTTGACCATCCAACGTAATCCTTCGTTCTGTAATGATATATCCAGGCAGAGATGTTCAGCAGAAAGTAGGCAGCCAGGATGAGGGCATTGATGTAATTCTGGTTCACAAGGTTCAGGATGGTCATGCTGGACAAAACCATCACCAGCAGTCCCGCTATGGTGTGGACGAGCTTTTGTT
>SKNE01000140.1 GCA_007120675.1 Bacteroidales bacterium | reverse complement strand
CGTGGGGACGCACACCCCTGCCGTACCTCTTGTATACCAGCAGGTGGGCCAGCTCATGGAGAAAGACCAGCAGGAACTCCTGGCTGGTGAGGTTGCCATTCACTGAGACACGATGCTGCCTGCCATTGACGGCGGGCCTGTAATCGCCCAGCTTGCTCCTGCGCTCACTGGTAATGTGTAAATGGATGCGGTGATCATTGAGGATACGGCTTACGGCACTTACAGCGTTTACTGGAAGATAGGCCGCCAACACATCATGATGCCGTTGCCGCATGGGAGGTCGATAGGTTTTACTGCAAGGTGCTTGCCTAATGGACACCAAAAATAATAAAAATAGCCAGCATGGCCACTGTCATGGTGGCATTGTGATGACAGAACGCGATATTATCTGTAATTTAGCCGTTCGTTCAGTCCGTTACGGTGGCAGACACCCCGGGTGTGCGCCACCCCATTCAGCGTAATCCGGCCAGGGAGTATGAAGCTGTTTTATCACATTGGGAGGTACTTTATGCTTTTGTGGATCATCGTGCAAAAGCCGGAGAAGGCCTCCATTTACCGTCGGCAGATCATTGTGGAGCTGGACCACCTGGGACTGGAAAGCCTGGGCATCGTGGCCATCATCTCGGTATTCATGGGTGCGGTGGTCACCATACAGACAGCGTTTAACACAGACCACCCACTGCTGCCCATCTACGCCATCGGTTTTGCCACCCGCCAGTCCATCATCCTTGAATTCTCCCCCACCGTGATCAGCCTGATCCTGGCCGGGAAGGTGGGTTCCCGCATCGCATCGGAGATCGGCACCATGCGGGTGACCGAGCAGATCGATGCCCTGGAGATCATGGGTGTCAACGCCGCCGGTTACCTCATCCTGCCCAAGATAGTGGCATCCATGATCATCAACCCCTTCCTGGTGGTCGCCAGCATGTTCCTGGGGATATTTGGCGGGTGGCTCGCCGCAGGGGTCACCGGGGTCGTGCCCCTGGGCAATTTCGTGTACGGAATCCTGTTTGAATTTGACCCCTTTGACGTGTTCTATGCGCTCATCAAAACGGTGGTCTTTGCGCTGATCATCGCCAGCGTGTCGGGCTACTTTGGGTTTTACACCCGCGGGGGTGCCCTGCAGGTGGGCCATTCGAGCACCAGGGCGGTGGTCTTCAGCAGCATCTACATCATCATATTTAACCTGATCTTAACCCAGTTGTTGTTGGTATGATAAGGGTGGAGAACTTAAGCAAGTCGTTCGATGGTCAGCCCGTGCTGCGGGACGTCAGCCTGGCCTTTGTCCAGGGAAAGACCAACCTGATCATTGGTCGGAGCGGTTCTGGAAAGACCGTGCTGATGAAATGCCTTGTGGGGTTGCTGGAGGCTGACAGCGGTCAAATCTGGTACGACGACAGGGATTTTTCCAGCCTGGGTTTTCGCGGCCGCAGGCTCATACGCAAGGAGCTGGGCATGCTGTTCCAGGGGGCAGCGCTGTTCGACTCAATGAACGTGAACGACAACATCCTCTTTCCCCTGAACATGTTCACCAACATGAGCCACAAGGAGAAGCAGCAGCGGGTTGACTTCTGCCTGGACAGGGTGGACCTTCAGAATGTGCATCACCTGTATCCCTCCGACCTGAGCGGGGGCATGAAGAAGCGCGTAGCCATTGCCCGCGCCATCGCCATCAAACCCCGCTACCTCTTTTGCGATGAGCCCAACTCGGGACTCGATCCGCCAACGGCCATACTCATCGACAAGCTGATCAGTGAAATCACCAGCGAACTCAATATCACCACGGTGGTCAACACGCACGACATGAACAGCGTGATGGAGATTGGCGACACCGTGGCCTTCATTCACCGGGGTGCCCTCTGGTGGACCGGCAGCAGGAAGGAGATCCTGCATACCGGCAACAATGAACTGAACCAATTCGTTTACGCTACAGAGCTGATGCGAACCATCAAACCGGAGACAAGACCATGATCCTGTTCATCAAACTCATCAAAGAGGGGGCTGCCTTTGCAGTCAACTCAGTGGTAGCCAACAAGCTGCGCACCGTGTTGACCCTCCTGGGCATCACCATCGGCATCTTCGCCATCATCTCCGTCTTCTCGGTGGTTGATTCCATCGAGCGACAGGTACGCACCAGCATCGAGGCCCTGGGCGACAACGTGGTGTACATACAAAAGTGGCCCTGGGGTGGATTCG
Source organism: Bacteroidales bacterium (assembly GCA_007120675.1). Classification (GTDB taxonomy): domain Bacteria; phylum Bacteroidota; class Bacteroidia; order Bacteroidales; family UBA7960; genus PUPG01. Next base: position 2,820 of record SKNE01000140.1, on the reverse strand, counting down.
ACGGGGAGTACCGCTGGTGGGACTACATGAGCAGGCCCGTGCCTGAGCTGCAGGAGCTGGAAGAGCTGCAGCGCCGTTCACAGAGCATTGAGGCCGCCGCCTTCCTGGCCTCCACCAACAGGCGGGTGGAATACCTGGGCGCCAGTGCCGACAATGTGCCCGTCATCGGGGTGTCGGACGACTACGACCTGGTGCGCAATTTTGACATGTACGATGGCCGCTTCTTTTCCCCCCTGGAGTCGGCCAGCGGACGAAACGTGGCCATCCTGGGCTACGACCTGGCCGAAAACCTGTTTCCGAACACCGACCCCATCGGACGTACCATTAAGGTGTTCGGGCACAATACCACCGTGGTAGGTGTCTTTGAACAGGAAGGGCTGGGCGGCTTCGGTCAAAGCCACGACAACACCCTGGTGATCCCCATCCAATACATGAGCCAGTTCATCAATGTGAGCCAGGACCGGTTCAGTCCCTTCATCATGGCCAAGGCGCTGCCGGGCATCAGCAACGAAGAGATGATCGACGAGCTCACCGGGGTGATGCGCTCCATTAGGCGCCTGCCACCCCTGGCAGACAACAATTTCTCCCTCAACGAAACGGACCTGCTCACCGAGGGCTTTGCCGGCATCTTCGCCATCGTCAACCTGGCCGGCTGGATCATCGGGGGATTCTCCATCCTGGTGGGCGGCTTCGGGATTGCCAACATCATGTTCGTGTCGGTGAGGGAGCGCACCAGCATCATCGGCATTCAGAAGGCCCTGGGGGCGAAAAACTATTTGATACTGTGGCAGTTTTTGTTCGAGGCCGTCCTGCTGAGCGTGATGGGGGGGAGCGTGGGCCTGATCCTGGTCTTCACCGGCACGGCCATCGTCTCCAACGTCTTCGACATCGACTTTATGCTCAGTGCAGGCAACATTATGCTGGGTATAAATGTTTCAGCTATCATAGGACTGGTGTCGGGCTTCGTGCCCGCCTGGTCTGCCGCCCGGCTGGATCCCGTCGAGGCGATCCGGAGTACCGGCTGATTGTTTCGCATATTTAACACAAAACATAAAATTCATGACTAAAAAAGTGATGCTTATCATCCTGGATGGATGGGGGCAGGGCGATGGAGGCCAGGCCGACATCATCCATCATGCCAGGGTACCCTTCACCAGAAGCCTTTACGATACAACCCCCAACACCCTCCTGCGCACGGCGGGCGAGGACGTCGGACTGCCTGCCGGGCAGATGGGCAATTCTGAGGTGGGGCACCTGAACATGGGTGCCGGACGCGTCGTTTACCAGGACCTGGTGAAGATCAGCCAGGCGGTAAAGGACCACTCCTTCCGTGACAACGGGGTGCTGAAAGAGGCCTTCCAGCACGCAAAGGACAAAGGCAAGAAGGTGCACCTCTTCGGACTGGTATCCGACGGCGGCGTGCATTCGGCCATGGATCATCTCTTTGGACTATGTGACATGGCCCGGGCAATGGACTTCAGCGGGCTCTACGTCCACGCCTTCACAGATGGCCGGGATACCGACCCCAAAAGTGGCAAAGGGTATATCGCCGACCTGGAACAGCACATGGAGCAGTCGGCCGGGGTGATCGCCACGGTATGTGGCCGCTACTATGCCATGGACCGCGACAAGCGATGGGAACGGATCAAGGTGGCCTACGACATGCTGTTGGAGGGCAAGGGATCCAGGCACCGTTCGGCACAGGAAGCCATCCAGGCTTCCTATGATGAAGGGGTCACCGACGAATTCATCAAGCCGAGGGTCATCACCGGTGCGGACGGCCAGCCGCTGGCCAGGGTGGAAAAAGGGGACGTGGTGATCTGCTTTAACTTCCGCACAGACCGCCTGCGGGAAATCACCACCGTGCTCACCCAGGAAGACATGCCGGAACATGGCATGCAGACCCTGCCCCTCCACTATGTCACCATGACGGAATACGACAAGTCATTTCAAGGGGTGAAAGTGGCCTTTGGCAAGGAGGACCTGGAAGATACACTGGGGGAGGCGCTATCGCGTGCCGGAAAGACACAGCTGCGCATCGCTGAAACGGAGAAGTACCCCCACGTCACCTTCTTCTTCAGCGGGGGCCGTGAAAAGGCCTTCGAGGGGGAGGAACGTGTCATGATCCCTTCGCCCAAGGTGGCCACCTACGACCTGCAACCCGCCATGAGCGCCCCCGAAGTGAAGGACGCCGTCATCAGGGAGATCGAGAGCGGCAAGCACGATTTCATCTGCCTGAACTTTGCCAATGCAGACATGGTGGGACACACAGGGGTGCTGGAGGCCATCCGGGAGGCCCTGGAAACGGTGGACCAGTGCCTGCGCGAAGTGGTGGAAGCCGGCCTGACCAACCACTACAGCATGATCATCACCGCCGACCACGGCAATGCCGACTATGGCATCAACGACGACGGGTCGCCCAACACGGCCCATACCACCAACCCCGTCCCCTGCTGGCTGGTGGACAACGACTTCAAAACCATGGCACCCGGGCGGCTGGCCGACCTGGCACCCACCATCCTCCATATGATGGGCCTTGAAAAGCCACCAAGGATGGAAGGGAAAGTGCTCGTCTCCTGACAAGGGGGTGTAAGAGGTAGTGAACACATCGCACGCCGCCCTTGTTGTACCATTGAACCAACAATACACAACCCCATGCAGAAGAAAATACTGGTATTGCTGGAGGATATGGTGGAAGATTCCGAATTCCTCTACCCCTACCTCCGTTTGAAAGAAGAAGGTTTCGACGTCATCTCAGCCGGTCCCGCGAAAAAGTCCTACCAGGGCAAGGGGGGCATGCGCTTTACACCTGACGTGGCT
>SKNE01000075.1 GCA_007120675.1 Bacteroidales bacterium | reverse complement strand
TGTTGCTTCGGACATAATGGGTTGGATCAGTCTCTGACCAAGGGAATTTCAGAATGTAAGGGTGGTTTCGTTTGGGTTTGCCATTGTTGTGGTGATGCTGAAGATGATGGCTGCTGCGCTGAGGATCATTTTTGCTTTCATGACGTTTGGTTTTTTGTGTTTGAATGCAATTACGCCTATAAAAAATGATGTAAATTTGTCATGACGGCGGGGTTCTATCGTTGGCGCCATTGCGGTAGGCCGTTCACCGATACACTAAAAACCAGCATTATGTACAACAAAGTCATTCAAGACATCAAGCCACTGGAATTCATGTGGCCCGTGCTTAATCCGTTTATCTTCTGTGTCCATCACCTGGATGAATACCCGGCAGGAAATGATGAGATGGGTCCTGCCGCCTCCCTGGCCGGACGATACCTTGGCCAGGATTTTACCATTAAGGACGGATGGCGGATGTACCACGGGGAGCGGATTCCGGGTTTTCCAGCGCATCCCCATCGCGGGTTTGAAACCGTGACCATCGTTTTGGATGGCTTTGTGGACCATTCTGACAGTCACGGTGCTGCCGGACGCTACGGGATGGGCGACGTGCAGTGGATGACCGCAGGAGCGGGCCTGCAGCATTGCGAGATGTTCCCCCTGCGCAAGCGGGACGAAGGAAATCGACTGGAGCTGTTTCAGATCTGGCTGAACCTCCCCAAAAAGGATAAATTTGCTGAGCCATACTTTAAGATGTTATGGAATCATGAGATACCCATCCTGCGCGTGGCGGATGCCAACGATCTGGAGACCACAGTAAAGGTGTTTGCCGGCAACTACAATGGATCCGCAGCTCCCGCTCCGGCCCCGGCTTCCTGGGCTTCCAGGGCAGAGAATGGCGTGCAGGTATGGACCATCCACATCCCTGGAGGTGGCCGCTGGGAACTGCCAGCTGACCTTCCTGAGATGAAGCGCATGCTCTATTATTACCGCGGCGGTGAGATCCGCATCGCCGGGATGGATGTGAAACCGGGTAAAGCCATTGAATTGCTGGCTGATCAGCCTGTGATTATTGAGGCCGCCGTACAAGATGCCTTTCTTTTGTTCATGCAGGGCTTACCCATCAATGAACCCATCGTGCAGCACGGACCCTTTGTAATGAATACCGCAGAGGAGATCCACCAGGCTATCTCTGACTATCGCAGGACACAATTTGGTGGCTGGCCGTGGGACAGGCACGATCACGTTCATCCCCGTGAAGAAGGCCGCTTTGCCGGCTACCCGGACGGGCAGCTGGTTACTCCATAGGTCTTTCCACCTGGTGCAAAACCTTCACGGGAGTTCTGTGGGTGTTTTTACCCGCATAAGCTTTTGGTCGCACGGGGCGGGAGCGGTTCAGACTTGTCAATTCACATAGTCACCCACGGTATTATCGGTAATGTACTGCACTGGCTGTGAGGGAGCTGGATAGCCTTTGGCTGCAATGTAACCGATCAGCTCATCGATTTGTTCCTGGGTGATCTTCATGTTCCGGGTGACACCGTATTCATGAATATCCATGTCAACGGGCGTCAGGAACCCCCAGGCCTGGAAGAACTCCGTCATGTCGGTTTGCGCCACATCGCAGACAATCCTGACGAACTCAAGCTGGCACTCACCATCAGTGGGAGGGTCCGGGTTGAGCCTGATTTGCTCGTGTACATCCTTATAGAAGTCGGTGTATGACTGAGCGTGTGCAAAGTACAATTGCAACTGCCAGAAGGGCACGAGCTGACAAAAAACGTCTTCGTGGGCTATGTGGGGTATGCCGGCGGCGATGATCTCCTCAAAAGCCTTATGATACCTGTTGGCATACCCGGGCACATACTCGTTCTGCAGCCTTGAGGCGTTGCCAAAGCTTACCTGGACATGCTGCGAATAAATGTTGACGGTCACTTCGGTCATGCCGATCCACATCAAACCTGGCCGCGTCTGGTGTATGTGACCCGTTTCGTGCGCTGGTCCCCAGATATGGTCGCCACGCAACAATTCGTGCCTGGCAATGTATTGCAGGGTGGAGGGCGCATATTCGGTGGCATCTTGCGTTGCATGCATGTATACACCCGGACTGACGTTGGTACGGTAATACAGCCGGCCGGCTGGAACCCGGTCATATTTATACAGGCCCATTAGTTCCTGCTGCATCAGTACAATGCTGTCGTACACCTCCACAAGCCGCACCGCATCCGAAGTGTACTGCCTGAGCTCATGGGTCGTGAAGGTGATGAGCGATTTTTCTCCTTTCAGGTCAAAGAAGTCGTAGCCTGCATTGGCGATGAGCTTCTCCCAGTCGTCATTGTCATGCACCCCCAGCTCGAAATATCCATTGATGATGCCGGAGGCGATGTTCACCTTTGCCGTGTGTTCAATGTCTGTATGGTAAATCAGGTATACCAGTCCCGTTTCACTGGCAGTGATGCGGTTGGGACCAGGATGAAGAAAATGGTCCTGTCCGTTGTAACCCTGGTTATGATCTACGATACGAAGGACAAGATCGGCTTTTGTCTCGTCCACGAAAACCACCAGCTCCTGGCCGGCCTCCGCATATATCCCTGTGATGTTGTCGTAGGGCCCCATCCGGTTGGTTTTATTCTCTGCGCTGATGATGGCCGGGTCAGGATAGCTGCTGTACAGCCCCACACGCTCCTCTTCATATACCCCGTCGTAGATGGCCAGGGCCATATTGCGAATGAATTCGTTGGCTATCCCCTGCAGCTCTGTGCGGCTCACTCCCTCCCTCAACGTGGAAAAGCTCAAATCGGTGAAATAGGCTGCATAATCCCCTGCCTGGTCATTGAAAGCAAAGAATTCGAACTGGGATGCCGAAATGAAATCGTTGCGTCCCCTGGTGGCAACCAGCCTGATCTTATGCGGTGATTCAAGTCCACCGGTGAAGAGGATTCGCTTGGTCGTGGAATTATCGGCAAAGACCACATCGGCAAGCCTTGAAAAATCTCCCTCACCCTGTCCCCGGACCCAAACCTCGGTTTCGAGGATGAAACCGTTGACTCCGCCATCCTTCCGGGGATGGTACAGCAGGTAATCGATTTTGTCCACCGCCGGTGAAAAAACAAAGTCGATCACCACGGGAACTTCCGGAAATACGCTTTGGTTCCAGAGGCTGTGAAAAAGCGTGGTGTAGTCACCATCCAGTGCCCTGGAGATATCCTCACCTGGCTGGTGCTCGGAGGCGGAAGCTGAAGTTGTAAAGATCTGTATGTCCGTTAAAATGTCCGAGGCATCCCCTGGTACATAAGCATCCAGGGGGTCGCCGGGACCCGAGTCGTCCTTACTGCAGGAGGTGGACAAAAACAAGAAAATGCCAAAAAGAATGATGGATGACTTAAAGATGGTTTTGAATAGGTGCATTGATTTGGGATTGGATTCGCGGGGTGCTTGCCCGGCAGAAATGTGAGGGCAAAGATAACAAAATCGGAGAATCTAACGCTGATCCCTGTCTCGCAAAGAGCTGGCAGGGCCTGGGAAGCTTTCCCGTGGCGCATGGATGCAACAATATACAAAACAATCATTTGGCCTCCAGGGTGTGGGATAAACACTGCCCTGGAAAAAAGTTCTGGTTTTTCATATATAGGTTTTAAAATGTTTGTATATTTATCGTGTGTTTAAATCCCTCGTATTCATTAATGCATTTTCCATGAAAACTTTTACCAGACTGGCTGCTTCTGCACTGCTTATATGCGTCATCACCAGCCTCCACGCACAAGCCCCCTTTTCCTTTACCTACCAGGCGGTGGTGAGGGATGAAGCCGGGCAACCCATCCCATCTGAAAACATCACACTTGGCGTGAGTATCCTGCAGGGAGCCTTTGATGGCCCCCAGGTATTCTCCGAGTCGCACGATGCAATGACCAATGACTTTGGACTGGTGAACCTGCAGATTGGTTCGCTGGGCGACTTGTCTGTGATTGACTGGTCGGAGGGACCTTTTTTCATTGAGATCAGCCTGGATGGTCAGGTCATGGGCAGTTCACAGCTTCTTAGTGTACCCTATGCCTTACACGCCCTTAGTTCAGCCGACAGCTTTAGCGGCCATTACGAAGACCTGGAAAACCTGCCTGACCTGGGTGCCTTCATCGGCATCGAAGATCCGCAGTCGGGCGACATCATCTATTATCATGACGGGTGGCACAGATTGCCCATCGGGGAAGAGGGTGACATACTTACGATCGTTGAAGGCATGCCGCAATGGTACACACCACCTGTTGAAACGACGGTAACGGACATTGACGGAAACGTCTATCCCATCATACAGATTGGTGACCAGTGGTGGATGGCAGAAAACCTGCGCACCACCCGCTATGCCAATGGAACGGATATCCCAACAGGCCTGACCAACACGGAGTGGACAAACACAGACCAGGGAGCTTTTGCCATCTACCCGCACGGTGGAGGCGTTACGGAAGATGATGTGGCTGGCATTACATCGGATGAAGAAATGGTTGAGGCCTACGGCCTGCTTTACAATTGGTATGCCGTGGATGACCCCAGGGGCATCTGTCCGGCCGGCTGGCACGTGCCAACCAATGATGACTGGACAGCCTTAACCGACTATTTGTCCACCATTGAGGATGAGGACTTCATTGGTGACCGGCTGAAATCCTGCCTCCAGGTGGGCTCGCCCGTGGATGGATGCGATGTGTCAGACCACCCCCGCTGGGAGTCCCATGATTTCCACTACGGTACGGATGATTTCAACTTTGGGGCCCTGCCCGCCGGATACCGTTTTACCTTCGGAGATTACTTTAACATCGGCTTGTTCTCATTCTGGTGGTCTTCCACCGAATCCACGCAGGAGGGCTGGGAACTATATGCCCATCATCGCTTCATTAATTACAACCTTGGTGCCGTAACCGCTGCCGAGTTCATGAAAACCTTCGGCTTCTCCGTGCGCTGTGTCAAAGGGGAGGATTAGGCTTTTGATCATGGATAAGCTAAGAATCCTCATAACTTTATTTGTCCTGTTTGCCGGGCCCCCGATCCTTGGGGCCAATCCAGTTCTCCATCCCGGACTCAATGAGGT
>SKNE01000214.1 GCA_007120675.1 Bacteroidales bacterium | reverse complement strand
GGGCGCCGGGAGCCATGCCGGTGAAGTGTCCGAAATCCTCTGACCAGCGAAACGCTTCGCCGATCTCCAGGAGCTCTGCGCCGGACGCCCGGGCTGCCTCGCGCACATGGTTACAGGCTTCCCTGTCATTCAGTGTTGCAGGAAACTCTTCGGTATAGCTGATGTCGACGCGTATATCGTGTTTCTTGCCCAGGCTGCATGCGCCATCATAGACGAGATGGTTCAGGCGTTCCATGTCATCGTTCCGATAGGTGCGCAGGGTGGCCATCACGGTGGCTTTTCCCGGGTTGGTTCCGAAGGCCACCTCCCCGAGCCGGGCGTGGATGATCGTAAGTAGGCAGAAATCCCTGAATTGTTCTTTTTTCCCGGGGATGTCCTGCAGCGCCCCCATGAGTTCGGTCATCATGTGCACCGGACTGTGTCCCTGCTCCGGATGCGCAGCGTGGGAGGACCTGCCGGTCAGTTGTATGATCACCCCCTTGGACGCAGCGGCAAAAGGGCCCTCCCTGATCAGTACCTTGTTTTTTGGAAAGCCCGGCAGGTTGTGCAGGGCATATACCTGGTCCGGTTTAATGGCCTGAAATTTTGGGTCTGCGATCACCTTGGCCGCACCCTGCCCGTTCTCTTCCTCCGGCTGAAAAAGCAATACGACACGCCCCCTGGAAGGCCGGTGTTTTTCCAGTAACATGGAAACAGCCGCCAGGATAGCCATATGTCCGTCATGCCCGCAGGCATGCATCATGCCACTGTGCCGGCTTTTGTGATCCAGGGTATTGATCTCCTCAATGGGCAAGGCATCCAGGTCTGCGCGCAGCAGTACGCAAGGACCGTCCTTGCCGGAATCGTAGACGGCAGCCAGTCCGTGGCCCCCCAGCTGATCGATGAGCTGGTCCGGTTTGCTGGCCAGCAGGACTGAGCGGATATGGCCGGCTGTAGACTCTTCATTGCCTGATAGTTCCGGGTAGCTGTGCAGATGTTTGCGTAATTGAATCGCTTCACTGATGACCTTACCTGTAATGATTGAATGCATGGGTTTTCTCTACGCGATGGTGGTTCAAAACTTTTCCAAAGGTAAAGATTTTGCGCGTTGCGGGACAGACAATGCCCCACGGGAACCGGGCAGGTGAAGGGCGAGCATGTGCTGTTTCTCCCGGGGGTCTGTGCGCCTGGCTAAGGCATGGATCTGTTTACTCCACCAGCCTGACTGTGATGGAACGGGTAATGTCCAGTGCAGTGGTGATGGTGCTCAGATCGGTATACAGTGTCCCATTTTGTCCCGACCAGTGACTATGGCCAATCACCTCCAGGCTGTACTCACTCACCCCACTGTCCAGGTCAACATAGGCCTCGTAAACAAGGGCCGGCTGGCTGGACGACATATAGTGCTCGTCGTGGGGAAATTTGTCGTTTGTCCAGTATTCGTTCCAGTCCCACGACTGGTTCACCTCAAACAGCAGCCTGAATTGCCTGAGATGGCCAGGTATTTGCGTAGAGAGCACGAAGTTCTGTTTTGGGGTGGGTCCGGTGATCGCATCGGGCACCGGATCGTCCTGTGTGGGAATATAATAACCATCGGGAGCACGGATGCCTCTTTGATGACCCCAGTAGGGCAGGGCAGCGGGGCGTCTCACCGGCCCGGGCAGCCAGCGGCCCGTGGACGGATCGCCGTGCCTGAATACTCCCTTGCCGATGGACTCAGCAACGTAAAGGGTCTGGACATACTGGCTGTCGGTATCTTCTACCCACAATGCCATGAGTGGATGGTTATGCGCATCACCCCGCGTGAAAACAATCTCCACCCCGGTTCCTCTTTCCACAGGGTTTGTTCTCAGTGAGTCATAAACGGGGGGTTGATCCTGTCGTTGAAACAGGCGCCGCTGGGCTTCTACGGAGACGCTGCCCTGGGTAAGGAGAAAAACCGACACGAGGGCTGTGAACAGGGCGGATAGAGATCGCATGACTGACATGGCGCTTGGGTTTTTGTAATCCAATGGTTCAGAAAATGAAGATGACACCAACACTGGGAAGAATGCTCCCGATCCTGTTTTCCGTTTCCTTGAGCCGGTACCTGGCCACCCCGTTGTCATCATAGATGATGGGCATCCCTGCGTCATCTTCCTCCAGCAGGAGCATGGGTGGCTGGGTAGCTTCAAAGTTATAAACATTCTGCACATCCAGGTAAAGCATCAGGCTGAAGTTGGAAAGGAAAAACTGCTTATCCACCCTGAGGTCCAGCTGATGAAACCCGGGCAGGCGCTCCCTGTTAAAACGGGAATAGTCCAGGTAACCCATATTACGAATGTTCCATGCATCGACCCTGCTGGATAGTTCGGCGTCGAAGGGGGTGTAGGGAGCCCCCCCGCTGTACCTCCACTTGAAACCGATCTCCCAGTTTCGGGGTAGTTTCCTCAGACCGGTCAGGTTTACGATGTGCCTGTTGTCCCATGAGGAGGGGATAAATTCTGAGCGATAATCCTGGAACTCACTCCTGACCAGGGTGTAGGACAAGATCACGTTCCAGTTCAGCAGGTTTTGATTCCGGTAATACAGCTCGGCGCCAAATGCACGACCCTGGCCTATGGGCAGCACCTCTTCGTCCCCTACGACCCCAAAATCGGCCGAAAGGCTACCAAGGGCCACCGAGTCGTTGACAGAGAAGGGGTAGTTGTTGTAGGACTTAAAAAACCCCTCCAGCGACAGCTTGCTTTGCCTGTCGGGAAGCAGTTCCAGTCCTGCCACCAGGTGGTCGACCGAAATGTAGGTGATGCGGTTCTGACGGTTAACCAGCTCGCCCAGATCGTTTCTGAATCCAAGGGTGGTATAGGCCGGCAGCTGATAATACCTGCCGGTGTTGAAGTTCACAAAGAGGTTATCGCGCAGCCGGTAGGAGGAAGAAAAGCGGGGAGAAAGCTGATCCAGGAGGTTGGACATCTGCGACGAGTAATTGTTGGCATCGCTGCGAATACCCAGGGACAGGGTCAGCCTGTCGTTAAGCACATTCCTTGTGGCCTGGGCAAACACACTCCACTTGAACATGTCCAGGCTCGTGTCATAGTCTACCTGGTTGACCTGGTTATTGATGAAGAGTAGCCTGAAGGTGTCGTTATTGTAACGGGCATACTCACCACCCGCCCCGACATTCAGACGGTATTCTCCCAATCGGAGCCTGCGTTCGTAACGCAGCTTGTTCTCTATCTCATCCGATTCGTAATCAAAAATCCTGCTTTCTGTTTCAATATTTCCTGGGTACTTGTAAGCCATATTGCGTAACATGTTGCGGCTGAGCACCCATGTTTCCGTTCCGTTGGTCCTGAAGCGACGGTAAACGGCCCCAATGGCATAGTTCCACTGCTCATTGACCGGCAGGTAGTCGAGTATGTATCGCTGTTCCGGTGTGTCGTTGGCATCCAGGTTCAGATCGAAAAGGTCGATGGCTCCCAGTCCGATGAAACTGAGTGTGGCGTTTTCGCTGACCCTGGTATTGGTTTTAAACTGGAAGCCATTGTAGGTTGGCAAAAATGGCAGTCCCACCACGCTGAAGAGGAACTGCAGGTAAGAGCGCCGCGCCGACGCAATGAAGGTGGTATTGGGCCCAAGGGGCCCATCGGCCGTCATTGCCAGGTCGCTGGCACCCAGGGTGGCCTGAAAGTTCAGCCGGTCACTGTTGCCGTTGATCTGCCTGAACTCAAAGACTGAGCTCAGTGCATTGCCCCTGTTGGCAGGGAAGGCACCCGAGTACATTTCCACCTCCCGGATGAAATCCGTGTTGATGATGCCAACGGGCCCGCCACTGGCCCCCTGGGTGGCAAAATGGTTGATATTGGGAATCTCCACGCCATCCAGGAAGAAACTGTTTTCTGCCGGTCCGCCGCCCCTTACAATCACATCGTTCCGGAAGGCAGGCGTTGAGGCAACGCCGGGCAGACCCTGTATTACCCGGGATATATCCCTGTTAGCCCCCGGACTGCGTTCTATTTCCTGTATGCCCAGGCGCCGCAGTGAGACCGGACTTTCTTCGACGCGCTCAAACTGTGAAACACTCACCTCGACAGCTTCAAGCTCCACACTCACCTCGCGCAGCCCAATATCAATGTTGGCCGTCCGCGTTCCTGTAACCATGATTTCAGCGCTCAGCCGGCTTTCGTAGCCAACCGCTGAAACACGCAGGCGGACAAATCCGGGTTCAACACCGGTGAAGGAAAACATGCCATCCAGGTCTGTGGTGCTCCCTGTGGTGGTTCCCTCAATGATCAGGTTGACAAAAGGGAGGCCCTCGTTGGTATCCTCATCAAACACCCGGCCCCTGATGGTGCCGCGCTGGGCCATGAGGTCAGATACCTGCAGCATCAGCAGGAGAAACAAGGTGAGATAGAGCAATGGGTAACGGCCCCGTAGTACATTCATGACAAGTGGTTTTTTATGTCCGCCCGGGGATCCATGCACCTCATGCCGCCCGTGCATGCGAGTCACTGGCAGGCGGATGTCCCCTTTTCAAAATAACAAACATTTCGCCCAACATGTTTATTCATTCAACTTATTTTGCAGCGCCTGCGCCAGGGTCCGGCCATTACCGGCAAAGCCAACGGCTGTTTCGGACGAAAAAACTTCCGTTCCACTCGTTCATCAATGACCTATCCGTATTTCTTCCATTTCTTTGTGCATCAATCAAAAATTGTCCCTTATATTTGTCTTCCAGAGATTCACATTCACTCATCCAAAACGATTATACCATGAACTCATCCAAAGCTGTTCGGGTCTTGATTGGCCTGGTGTTTCTGTCCATCGGCATCACGATGTTCCTCCGCGTAACCGGATTTGAGTTGCCCTTCCAGGTACCCCCCTACGTGTTTTCCTGGAAGATGATCCTCGTTGTGCTGGGGATTTTCTTCATTGTATCTGACCTGAACAGAAGTACGGGGATCATCCTGGTGGTGATAGGGGGCGTATTCCTGGCCAGGGACCTGTTCGACTTCAGTGTCCGGGACCTGCTTACCTACGCCATTCCCGTCATTTTCCTGCTGGCTGGTTTCTTCCTTTTATTTCCGCGCCTGCTGGGAAAAAAAAAGTACCGCAGACAGGGAATGG
>SKNE01000283.1 GCA_007120675.1 Bacteroidales bacterium | reverse complement strand
TGGATGACATACGGTACATATACCGCGAACTGAATGCCAGTCTGCAAGACACGGCGGCATCACCCTGGGGCTACAGCCTGGCGGCAGAGGACACGATGGTGATGGGCGAAAGGGTATTCATGGAAAACCTTGTGCCCGAGGTGGTGGGCATGGGACTGAGAGACGCCATCTACCTGCTGGAAAACGCAGGGCTCAGGGTCCGGTTTGCTGGACGGGGAAAGGTCACTCATCAAAGCATGAGGCCCGGAACAAGAATCAAGGAAGGAGAGGTTATTTACATTGAACTGTCAACTTAAGCCTGGAAAAACACATGCAGTTATCGGATCTGATATATAAGGCAGGGATCATTGAAACACGCGGAAGCACCCATCTGGAGATATCAGATGTTGTTTTTGATTCACGGCAGGCCAGCGACAATGCGCTCTATGTGGCCATCAGGGGTTACACCACCGACGGACACCAATATATAGACCAGGCCATTGCCGAAGGAGCAAAGGCCGTGATCTGTGAAGAGATCCCTGAAAAAGCACCCCCAGGAATCACTTTCATCCGGGTGGGTGACGCGCGAAAGGCACTGGCCATGGTCGCATGCAACCTTTATGAGCACCCTTCTGAACACCTGAAGCTGGTGGGGGTAACGGGCACCAACGGGAAGACCACCGTGGCCACCCTGCTCTACGAGGTCTTCACGAGCCTGGGGTACCCCTGCGGACTCATCTCCACCAATGGCATCCTCCTGGCAGGGGAGAAACTGTCCACCAGCCACACGACGCCCGATGCACTGACCATCAATCGCCTGCTCAGCCAGATGGCCTCAGCGGGTTGCAGCCATGTCTTCATGGAGGTGAGCTCCCATGCACTGCACCAGTCGCGCGTAGGGGGACTTCGCTTCAGTGGCGCCATCTTCACAAACCTTACACAAGACCACCTTGACTACCACCCAAGCGTCAAAGAATACATCCAGTGCAAGTCGATGCTGTTTAACCAGCTGCCGGACGACAGTTTTGCGCTGACCAACCTGGACGATAAGAACGGCTTGATACTCGTGCAGAACACCGCGGCCAGGGTCTACACCTACAGCCTGAGGGCCATGGCAGACTTCAAGGGCAGGATGCTGGAAAACAGCTTCGCCGGCCTGCACCTGGACATCGATAAGAACGACGTCTGGTGCCAGCTGACAGGGCGTTTCAACGCCTATAACATACTGGCCGTTTACGCCGCGGGACGGATACTGGAAGAAGAAGCCGCCCCCCTGCTGACGGCAATCAGTGAGTGCAAGCCGCCGGAAGGCCGGTTCCAGGTCATCAACGGCAACAACAAGGTAAAAGCCATCGTAGATTACGCCCATACCCCGGATGCCCTCAAAAATGTGCTGGAAACCATCAATGAGATACGGACGGGGAACGAAAGCCTGATCACGGTCATAGGCTGCGGGGGCAACAGGGACAAAGGCAAGCGGGGACCCATGGCGGTGATCGCTGCCAGCCTCAGTGACAAGGTCATTTTCACCAGCGACAACCCCCGTTACGAAGCACCCGAGGCAATCATCGCTGATATGGAGAAGGGGCTGGACCTGGATCCCAGCCTCAAGTCAAAATATGTCAGCATTACCGACAGGGAGAAGGCCATCAATGTGGCCTGCGTGATGGCCCACGATGGAGACATCGTGCTGGTGGCCGGCAAGGGACACGAAAAAACCCAGGAGATCAGGGGAGAAAAGAAGCATTTTGACGATAAAACCATTCTGATGAACTTGTTAAACAGGTAGAGATGCTCTATTGGCTGTTTGAATACATTGACCTGAACTATGATATCCCGGGCACGGGGGTGTTCCAGTACATCTCGTTCCGTGCCGGCATGGCGCTTATCTTTTCGCTGTTGATCTCCATGCTCAGCGGCAAGGGGATCATCAACATGCTGAAAAGGCACCAGGTGGGTGAAAGCATCCGGGACCTGGGACTGGAGGGTCAAATGGGCAAGCAGGGCACCCCCACCATGGGCGGCCTGATCATCATCGCCGCCATCGTCATACCGGCACTGCTCTTCGCCAAACTCGACAACATCTACATCATCCTGATGATCGTCTCCACCCTCTGGCTGGGAATGATTGGCTTTGCAGATGATTACATCAAGGTCTTCCGTAAGGACAAAAAGGGGCTGCATGGAAAGTTTAAGGTCCTTGGACAGATCACGCTGGGCATCATTGTGGGCACCACGCTGTTCTTCCACCAAGGGGTGGTGATACGGGAAAAGACCGAAGTGCCCCTTGAGTTTGTCAGCACCGACGAGATACTGGAACTGGACGGGGTGGTCAGTCCGGACTCCCCATTCCCCGTGCAATCTGTCAAGTCCACCAAGACCACCATCCCGTTTTTCAAGGACAACGAATTCGATTATTCGGTCCTTCTCTCGTTTATGGGCGAAGGGTATGAGCGCTGGGCCTTTTTGATCTTCATCCCGGTGGTCATACTGATCATCACGGCCGTATCCAACGGGGCCAATATGACCGACGGACTGGATGGCCTGGCCACGGGAAGCTCGGCAATCATCGGAGTCACCCTGGGCATCCTCGCTTACGTGTCAGGTAACGTGGTGTTTGCCAACTACCTCAACATCATGTATATACCAAATACCGGGGAGCTGGTGATATTCATTGCGGCATTTGTGGGGGCCTGCATCGGCTTTCTCTGGTACAACAGCTATCCCGCGCAGGTCTTCATGGGAGATACGGGCAGCCTCTCCCTTGGGGGGATCATCGCGGTCTTTGCCATCGTGATCAGAAAGGAGCTCATGATCCCCATCCTATGCGGGATCTTTTTCGTGGAAAGTCTTTCCGTGATCCTGCAGGTCAGCTGGTTCAAGTTCACCAGGAAGCGCTTCGGAGAGGGACGGCGCATTTTCAGGATGGCCCCGCTGCACCACCACTACCAGCTTAAGGGATGGCACGAGGCAAAAATCGTTCAACGCTTCTTTATCGTGGGGATCATGCTGGCGGTTTTTTCAGTGATCACCTTAAAGCTCAGGTAAATGAAAAGCGGCCTGGGTGTGGCAAAAAAGCCTGCGCAGAAAGGCCGGCGACAAACACATCAATGACCACAGAGAATGAATACAAGAGAGAGGACAATTCCGGATAAGCAAAACATCTACGGCAACATGGCGGAGGGCATTGCTTCACGCATGCTTGAGGTACGCAAACAGCACATAAAAAACAGCCTGGGTGGCTTTACCAATATCGCTCACCGGCTTGAAGAGGTGGCGGTTATCAGGAATGTTCGCTTCATCAACGACAGCAAGGCCAGCAATGTGAACTCGGCATGGTACGCCCTGGAAAGCGTGCATAAACCGGTGATCTGGCTTGCGGGTGGCCTGGACAATGGCAATGACTATTCCCCATTGATCCCCCTTGTTTCCGGCAAGGTACGCACGCTCATATGCCTGGGCACCGATAACAGCCGCATCATCGCCAGTTTTCAACCTGTTTTATCAGAGATCTTGGAAGTCAACGATATGCATACTGCTGTCACCATAGCCCATGAGCTGGCAAAGCCGGATAGCGTTGTGTTGTTGTCGCCCGCCTGTCCGAGCTTCGACCGTTATGAAAATTATGCGCAGCGGGGCGATCGTTTTAAGCAGGCTGTATTTCAATTGTGAATGAGCAGTGCACCGTCGCCACGCCAAGGGGCATAAAAAGACCTGAAGGGAAAATACGCACAGCATGCAGACCATATTGAAACATATCAAGGGAGACCGGACCATCTGGGTGGTGGTCATCCTGCTGTATATTGTGTCGCTCCTGGCGGTCTACAGTTCCACCGGCACGCTGGCCTACCGTTTCCGTGCCGGCAACACTGAATACTACCTGTTTAAGCACGCCATCATCACCGTATTCGGACTGCTATTGATGTACGTTGCCCACCGCATCAGGTACAGTTATTACTCCCGCATAGCCCAGCTGGCCCTTTTCATCGCCATACCGCTGCTCCTGTTCACCCTCATCAGGGGTACGGCCGTGCATGAGGCGCAACGATGGATCACCCTTCCCATCGTCAACATCAGTTTCCAGAGTTCGGACTTTGCCAAGCTGGCACTGATCATGTACCTGGCCAGGATACTCACACGGAAGCAGGAGCAGATCAAGGAGCTGCATACCACCTTTATCCCCATGGTCATCCCGGTGGTAATTATCTGTGCGCTCATCCTGCCCAACAATTTTTCCACGGCAGCCATCTTGCTTTTCACCTGCCTGGTCCTGATGTTCATTGGGCGTGTCAGACTCCGCTATATAATGTCCTTTCTGGGCATCAGCCTGGCGGCGGCGGCACTCTTTATTGCCTTGATGGCGGTCACCCCCCAGGGCGGGAGGATCCACACCTGGCAAAGCAGGGTCGAGAACTATTTCAGCAGGGGAGCCAGCGACACCTACCAGGTGGACCAGGCCAAGATTGCCATCGCCAGCGGGGGACTCATCGGGAAGCTGCCCGGAAATTCCACGCAGCGCAACTTCCTGCCACAGGCCTACTCCGACTTCATCTACGCCATCATCGTTGAAGAATACGGGCTGGTGGGGGGATTCGTTATCATCCTGCTTTACCTTATCCTGCTTTACAGGGGAATCAGGATTGCACACAAATGCAGTGGCACCTTCGGTGCACTGCTGGCGGCAGGACTAAGCTTTGGACTGGTTTTCCAGGCCATGATCAATATGGCTGTAGCGGTCAACCTCCTGCCTGTCACCGGTCAGCCTTTGCCACTGGTGAGCATGGGAGGCACATCCCTGTGGTTCACCAGCCTTTCCATCGGCATCATTCTCAGCGTGAGCAGAAAAACCGAGGAGGAGGAAGCAGGGTGGCTGGAGCATATGACTGGTGATCAGGAGCCAATAAGGGCCGGACAGGTGGATGAAGCAGCTGAGATGGTCCTGATCCACAAAGAACAAACGTAAAAAAAACAAGGAAGATGTCCCTATGAACCGACATCCCAAAACATATCAAACACCCAGGGTGATCATCTCTGGCGGAGGCACGGGGGGGCACGTCTTTCCTGCCATCGCCATTGGCCACGCCATCAGGAATAAAGCGCCCGGTGCGCAGTTGTTGTTCGTGGGTGCCAGGGGACGCATGGAGATGAAGAAGGTGCCACAGGCC
>SKNE01000125.1 GCA_007120675.1 Bacteroidales bacterium | reverse complement strand
TTCACCCCCTGGATGTTTTTGCGGGGGAGGGGAATTACTTTTTCACGGACATCCATGTCCGGGAAGACAACACCTTGTGGATTTCCATCATGTATGGTGCCGGACTGATGCGTTACGATCCGGAGACCGGTGTATCGGAGACCTTTTCTGTGGGTGAGGGCAAAAGCCAGCTCCTGATGAACAGCTTCCGAAGCGTCTATGTTGACAGGGACAACAACGTGTGGGCTGGATCCAACGGCATGGGCATCAACCTGCTTCCGGCCGAACAACGGCCTTTCCTCTGCATGTCCGGCTCCGGGGCAACCGACATTCAGATCCCCTTCACCAGTGTGCGCGGCATTTTCGCAGAAAGCGACAGGGAGGTGTATGTGTCAGGCTACTACGGCTTCGCCAGGGTCGACATGCACGGCGGACACGTTGAGCCCATCCTGGGTGACCGGTGGGCTGTTTTTTCCTTCTTGCGGGACAAGCTGAACGAGGAGGTGTTTTGGATTGGCACGGAAAGCGAGGGCCTGTTCCGTTTGGATATGGGTGACGGCAGCCTGGCACAGGTTAACACCGCCAGGGAAAAACAGGGCAGCCAGGAGGACGCCATTGTCGGCATGTACGTCTACCGTCTACTGCAGAAGGATGATGGCAGGCTCTACGTTGGAACCGACCGCGGCCTGAACATATATGATCCGGACAGTGAAACGTTTCAGTTTTTCGGGCACGATCCGGGCGACCCCGGCAGCATCCCGGATGGCTACGTTATTTCTCTTTACCAGGATTCTTCGGGCAGCTTATGGGTAGGTACCACACGGGGGGGGATGGCCCGCTTTGACCCGGAAACCAGCCGGTTTGCCCCCTTCCTTTTCAGTGAAGCATCAAAGGGGCTGAATGTTAGCCGCGTCAATGTGTTCTATGAAGACAGCCGGGGCTGGTTCTGGGTGGGCACCAACCAGGGCCTTATCCGGGTGAACTTTGACGATGGTGGTCTTCACCTGCTGAACACCTCCGATGGCTTGCCCAACGACGTGATTTACGGGATACTGGAGGACCCCACTGGGCAACTGTGGCTAAGCACCAACAGGGGACTTTCAGCCTACGACCCGCACACAAACAGTTTTCGCAACTTTAACCGCCTGGATGGCCTGCCCGGCAACGAGTTCAACACCGGCGCTTATTTCCAGGCGGATCCGGCGCGCCTGTTTTTTGGAGGCGTAGAGGGACTGGTGGCCTTTGATCCCTGCCTCATATTGCCAAGTGAGTGGCTGCCAGACCCAGTGATCACCCGGATCAACGCATACGGAAGAGAAGAAAGCCTCAGCACCCTGTTTGCAAACCAGGAAAAGATTGTATGGGAGAAAGGTGTCCACATGATGAACTTTTGCTTCTCCGGACTCAACTACACTGGCCCGGGGAAGTCCACTTACGCCTACCGGATTGAAGGGCTTGGCAACCAGTGGATCTCCATGGGAGACCAGCGGCAGATCACCCTGGCACGACCGCGGGCCGGCAATTATTCGTTCAGTGTCAAGGCCACCAACAGCGAAGGCATATGGGGACACAGTCCGCTTGGATTCCAGCTGCAGGTTTTGCCTTTCTTTTACGAAACGCGGCTTTTCCAAGCCCTGGCTGTCCTTTTTGTGGCCTCGGTCATCGCACTCATTTTCGTTCTCCGGGTAAGAACCATCAATCGCCAAAGAAGAAAGCTGCTGGCCCTTGTCAGAAGGCAAACGAGCGAGCTGAGCCAGTCCAACAAGGCACTCCGCGAGTCCAACAAAGCCAAGGACAAATTCTTCTCCATCATTGCCCACGACCTGAAGAACCCCTTCAATGCCCTGCTGGGCTTTTCGGAGCTCCTGGAGGAAGAGTGGGGCGACATGGCTGAAGACAAGAAAAAGGAAATGGTGAGGATCATCCGCAACACGGCTGAGAGCACCTATCAGCTCCTTTTAAACCTCCTGGACTGGTCACTCCTGGACCGGGACCAGGCCAGCTTCAACCCGGGCAGTCACCAGGCCACAGACCTGATCCAGCAGGTGCTGCCACAAGTGTCC
This sequence comes from Bacteroidales bacterium, assembly GCA_007120675.1. Classification (GTDB taxonomy): domain Bacteria; phylum Bacteroidota; class Bacteroidia; order Bacteroidales; family UBA7960; genus PUPG01. The sequence continues at coordinate 3,111 of SKNE01000125.1, read as the reverse complement.
GCCCAGTGCGAAATGAAGCACATCCAGGTAACAATGCAGCTTTCCCATGACCTCGTCCCCGTCTGGGCTGATGCCGACATGGTCCGGACTGTCCTTCGCAACCTCTTGTCCAACGCCGTCAAGTTCAGTCACCGCGACAGCGAGGTGTTGGTTACCGCAGACATGGCAGAGGGGGGAGTGGTCAAAATCTGCATCAGGGATCACGGACTGGGCATCGCCCCGGGTCATCTGGCCGATCTTTTCAAACAGAAGAACATATCCGGCAACCAAAAGGGCGACAGGGATGAAGAGGGAACAGGCCTTGGCCTGTTGCTTTGCGATGAGTTTGTAAGACGCAACGGTGGCACCATCTGGGCCGAAAGCGAAGAGGGCAAGGGCTCCACATTCTGTTTTACCCTGCCAGAGGCTCCCTTGTCGCGGGACGACTGAGCCGGGGCAATGGCCGGAACCCGAAAAACGGACTAATCAGGCATTATGGCCTGTTCACAACCCAAAGTTCCAGGGCCCACCTAAGGGTTTTTCAATATCTTAAACGTCTTAACAGGCTGGTTGTCTCTAAATATCTTTACAAAATAGAGGCCGGGCTCATGGGCATGAAACGATATTTCGTGCAAAGAGCTTTTGATCTGGCCGCTGCCCACCAAACGACCTGTTGAGTCATATATTTGATGAGAAAGGTAATGGAAGGGGTCAATGGTAGTCCTTACATACAACTGGCCCGATGTAGGGTTGGGGTAGGCGATAATTTCCGGGCCACTGTCACCCGGATCCTTCACGGAAACAATCAGGAGTCCCGGCTGCTGGAACCCCTGGGTAAGTATTTTGTCTCCTGAAATTAAGGTTTCAATGGCCAACTCACCCAGGGTCCAGCTTATGGCAAGACCGTTATTTTGGTGATATCCTCCTCCGGGGACCACCGCTTCCTGGGCCAAAGTATTTGCCAGGAACAGTCCGCTAAGAAATAAGAAAAGTACTACCTTTTTCATTGTTTTTTTGATATTGGGTTTTTCCGTCCAATGGGAAGCATTAGTTTTTCAGGCAGCGCACTGAAAAGCCCATTTGTTTCGTAAAGGCGGCAAAGCCTATGCTATCCATCTGGAAATATATGACCCTGTAGTAAGCGGTGTATTCATCAGACTTGCTGGATGTCCAAAAGTAACCAAAGAATCCCGGAACGGCGGTATAGTTTCCGCTGCCATCACGGGGTCCGCCGGGTAGCGCAGTAAATCCACTCGCATTGGTTGCTCCCGCATTGGGTTGGTGCCACCGCGGATGATCGTCGGGTTCAGTCCTGGTGCTTTTTAAAGGACCTCCCACCAGGCTGATCAGTGCCCCGTCAACCACACCACCAAGTTCATCCGTAAGAACAAACCAATCGTCGTGGGTAGGAACTCTCCAGCCAGCCGGACAAAGATTGCTTTCATTCGCCACGGCATGCCAATTATAAACCAGTCCATAGGCATCAATCATCTCCTCATCAGAGTTAATTCCGTCAACGGCAACGTGCGGATAGATGGCATAAGCACCCTGGCTATCCTGACTCCATTGCATGTTGGTCAGTCCGGTTGGAATGGGTGTGCCATCATTGTAGGTTGTCGTACGCAAGTTCTCGGCCATCCACTCCTGCTCACCGATGATCACGGTGGGATAAACGTTTCCATCAATATCGGTCACAGTGCCGTCATCATCATCATCTTCTTCAAAATTTGCAGTAAGGGTAATGTCTGTGGCGGGCATGGTGAAAACAAAGCTTGGCTCCGCACTTACCACGGCATCTTCTTCGTCAGTCCAGTTCAAAAAGCCAAATCCTTCGCTGGACTGTGCCGTTACGTCAACTTCGTCCCCTGCTTCATAGTCACCACCTCCGGAGACCACCCCTCCATCTTCAGGGTTGGTGGCAAGGGTTAGGGAGAATGTGTCTGGCGTGGTGCCGGGCTCCCCTTTTATGCAGCGGACAGAATAGCCGATTTGCTTCGATACCGCGGCGCTGCCAAGCATTCCCATCTGGAAATACATTATTTTGGAATGCGCCATTTCTGTGTTTGACTCGCTGGCTGACCACCAATAACCAAAAAAGCCAATGGCTGTCCCGAAGCCTCCGGTGGCATCCCTTGCCGCACCGGGAACGGACGTAAAGCCCGTTTCGTTTGTTGCTCCGATATTAGGCGCAGCCCATCGGGGATGTGGATCGGGTGCCGTACTGGTACTTTTTAACTTGCCTCCTGCCTCTGATTCCCCCCCCAGATAGCTGCTTAGCAAGGCCCAATCATCTTCATCGGGCACCCGCCAACCCTCCGGACACAGTCCGCCGGAATTATTCACTGCATGCCAATTGTAGAGCCTTCCATATGCCAGTATCATTTCCTCTTCTGAATCGATGCCTTCCACGCTGCCATAAGGATAAACAGCATACGCACCGTGGGTGTTGTCCGCCCAGTCGCCGTCTGTGAGTCCGCCAGCAATGGACGAACCGTCAGCATAAGTGGTGGTGCGAAGGTTCTCGGCCATCCACTCCTGCTCGCCGATGATCACGGTGGGATAAACGTTTCCATCAATATCGGTCACAGTGCCGTCTTCATCATCATCTTCTTCAAAGTTTGCAGTAAGTGTAATGTCTGCGGCGGGCATGGTGAAAACAAAGCCTGGTTCCGCACTTACCACGGCATCTTCTCCGTCAGTCCAGTTTGAAAAGACAAAACCATCGCTGGCCTCTGCCGTTACGGCAACCTCCTCGCCCTCCTCATAAGTGCCAGCACCAAAAACATCCCCCCCTGCCGCCGGGTTGGCAAGCAGGTTGAGTGTGAAGGTGATCGCAGGACAGGGACCCCAGGTGGGCACCCCATTACAAAACGTCAGTGTTTGCTCATGCTCACCAGGAGGGATAGTCGTCCACTGTATGCCATCCCAGTACATGATCTCGCCCGGCAGCTCACCGTCAGGAAAGCTTCCCTCAGGACCCTCCGGGCCCTCTGGACCTGCGGGGCCTTGAGGACCTTGGGGACCTTCAGGACCCTCTGGACCTGCGGGGCCTTCAGGACCTTCAGGGCCTTGAGGACCTGCGGGGCCTTCAGGACCTTGGGGTCCCTCAGGACCCTCTGGACCTGCGGGGCC
>SKNE01000153.1 GCA_007120675.1 Bacteroidales bacterium | reverse complement strand
CGGTTGATCCTGTTGGCATTGTATCCCGGTAACACATTGGAGCTCAGCGTTACCACCCTGTTGCGATCAATCCTGTTGATGGCGCCGTATGTTTTCCCGAAGCTGGCGGAGGCAAGGGCCGACACGGGCACCTGCATGATTTGTCCCGTACTCTGACTGCGAAACGTGATATGCTGGTTCATCAGCGCGGAGAGCGTGTAGCGGTACTCCTCCTTGAGGCGCAGCTGGATCGGGTATTCCTCTTCCCCCACTTTGAAGGTGGACACCTCCAGGCCAAACAGGGCGGTCCTGATGGTGTTGGCGATGGACTGCGTGGAAACGCCGAATCGACGTGCAGCGTCCCTGTCGATGTGGATGAGGATCTCAGGTTTGTCGGTATCCAGGTCACTGTTCAGTCCCTCGATCCCCTCTATGCCCGCCATGGCGATGCGTGCCTTGACACTGTCGGCCAGCATCATGAGCCTCTCCAGATCCTGTCCGCTGATCTCCAGGTTAATGGGTCTGCCCGAAGGGGGACCGGCCATGTTTTTCTCTATCATGAACTCGATGCCCGGGTATTGCCCCACCAGGGCTTCACTGAGCATGGCCATGATCTCGTTGGTGTTGATCCCCTCACGCAGCTCATATTCAACAAAGGTAACCGTGATCAGGCCCCGGTTGGGCGTCTCCCCGGCATTCATCTCCATCTCTCCCACGGCACCCCGTCCCACGATGGTGAGCACCGATTTGACGATGTGCCTGTAGGGTGCGATCACCTCTTCCACCTGCTTTTCCACCTCCCGTATGCGCTGGTCCGTCACATCGATATCGGTGCCAACGGGCAGTTCGGCCAGGATGTTGATAAACTGGGGCTCGTTATCGGGAAAGAACAGTACGTTGGGACTCCTCCAGCCAAAAAACAGGATGGCGGCCACAAGAAAGATCAGGGTACCCCCAACAAATTTATAGGGGTTCCGTCTTTTAAGGGCAAATCCCAGGGTCCGGCTGTAGAGCCCTTCCAGAAAGGGCAACAAATGCCCCTGGAACCACCTGGCCATGTGGTTCAGGACGTAGTTGCCCAGTATGTATAACAGGGCCGCCAGCAGCAAGAGATTGCCCCCCAGGGTAAAGCCCGTAAAGTGCAGGAAAATGCCTGCGGCGAAGGATATGGCTGCGGTGATCAGCTTTCGCCTGCCCGATGATGGACCGGCCGGGGGTGCGTGGCTCTTTTCTCCCTGCCTTCCCTTTCGGAAAAAGGTGTAGGAAAACACAGGGATGATGACCAGGGCCACAAAAAGCGAGGAACTCAGCACGATGATCAGGGTCAGGGGCAGGTATTTCATGAATTCACCGGTGATGCCCGACCAGAACGCCAGTGGCAGGAAGGCTGAAAGCGTCGTTGCGGTGGATGTGATGATGGGCAGGGCAATCTCACCGATGGCCCTTTTGGCAGCTTCCATGATGGAGTAGTCCCTTTCCACAAAGCGGAAAATGTTGTCCACGGCGACGATGGCGTTGTCCACCAACAGTCCCAACGCCAGGATGAGGGAAAAGAGGACGATCATGTTGATCTGCATGGAGGCAATACCAAACACCATGAAAGACAATAACATGGAAAGGGGGATGGCCAGTCCCACGAAGAGCGCATTTTTCAGTCCCAGGAAAAGGTAAAGGACCAGGATCACCAGGATGACGGCCATGATGACGCTGTTTTCCAGGTTGGACAGCTGGTTGCGTATCTCTTCGCTCTGGTCGTTGGTGATGGTGATGCTGAGGTCAGGCGGGATGCGTCCGCTTTGCCTGGCCACATCCAGGACGTGAAATATGTTCTCGGTGGCAGAAAGCAGGTTGTCGCCTGCATTCTTTACCACCTGGAGGCTGACCACCGGCTGGTCGTCCAGCCGGGCATAGCTTGTGGGTTCTGCGTAGGCATCGCGCACCTCGGCTACATCACGCAGGTAGACGATCTGCTGGTCCTCATACTTGACAATGATATCCTCTATCTGCCTGGTGTCGGTGAATTCACCCATGGTACGCACTGCCCATCGCGTGCCGTCGGAAAACCGCAATGAACCCCCGGCCACTGATACGTTCTCGGTGCTGATGGCACCGGCCAGGTCATCAAAGCTCAACTCATAAAGACTGAGCTTTAAGGGGTCTGCATTGATTTGTATCTCACGCTCCTCGATCCCGGTGACCTCCACCTTGGAAATCTCGGGGATGTCCTCTATCTCCTCTTCCAGGAAGTCGGCAAACCGCTTGAGCTCATTCATGGTGAACCGGCCCGAGAGGTTGATGCTGATGATGGGGAACTCGGAGAAGTCGATGTCCATCACCATGGGGTCGGCCGGCAGGTCGGCCGGCAGGTCTCCCTTCACACGGTCAACGGCATCTTTGACGTCCTGCAAGGCTTCTTTGATGTTGATGCCAGTCTCAAACTCCACAAAGATGTCTGAGTTGTCCTGTGAGGAGGTGGAACGAAGCTCCCTGATGCCACTGATGGTATTGATCTCATTTTCCAGCGGCCGGGTGATCAGGTTCTCCATGTCGGCCGGCGGGTTTCCGGGATAGACGGTCTTCACCAAAACGGTGGGTATTTCCACCTCCGGGAAGAGCTCCTTGGGCAGGGTGCGGTAGGATAGAATGCCAAAAAGGGCCACCAGGACGGTGAGCAGAAAAATGGTGTTCTTGTTTTGAAGCGCTATGGTGGTGGGCTTAAACTCCCTCACCACCCGCTTGTCCGGGCTCCTGTCGTCCATGGGCCATGTTGTTTTTGTTTGTTTCGATGCGTATGGGCTCGCCGCTGCTGACGCGATGGTGCCCTTCACGAATGAGCAAGTCGCCGGTTTGAAGTCCGCTTTTCACCAATGTCAGGCCCTCACCATCCGGTCCGCGCTCAATGTAGGTTCTCCTGGCCTCCATGAGTCCGTCGCGCTCAACGGCGGTATAAACATAATGCCCCTGGTTGTCGTAGCCGATGAGTATGGAGGGGACCACCACCGCATCGTCCACTGAGTAGGTGCCTATGCTGATCCTGGCCATCATATTGGGCTTGAAGCGCTGATGGGGATTCAGGATGCGCAGCTGCATCCTGAAGGTGCGGTTTTCGGGCTGTATGACGTGGCCGACGCGATGGATGGCGGTATGGATCTCTTCACCCGGGTAGGCCGGGAAGCGCAGTATGACCTCCTCACCCCTGATCACGTAGGGGAGGTAGGACTCTGACACATCAGCGTTAATGTACAGTTCCTCCAGGTTGACGATGTTCATGATGGAAAGGCCCGGCATGGCCAGCTCCCCCTCTTTCATGATTATCTCATCCACAATGCCTTCAATGGGCGAGCGCAGCTCAGCGAGTGCCATCTGTGACTCCAGTGTTTGCATCCTGCTCCTGAGGCTTTCCACCTGGTTTTTTGCTTCCAGGTACTGGATCTCACTACCTATCTCCTGGCTCCAAAGCCGTTTCTGTCTCTCATAGACCGTTTCTGCCAGCTGGAGGCCTGTGCGTACCTCCTGGATATTCTGCCGGATCACCTCTGTGGACAAGCTGGCGAGGAGCTGTCCGCCGCTCACCACCTCACCCTTTTCCACGTGGAGTGTCTTGATGTGCCCGTTGATCTCGGGACTGATCCGGGCGCTGCGAACCGCCTCCACGCTACCACCCACCTGGAAGTAATTCCTGAAGCTTTCCGGGGCGATGGTATCAACGCTCACCGGTACCTGGGCGTTTGGACGCAAATGCCCCCCCATGCCCAGGAGTTCCCGCTCCAGCTGATTCACCTTCTGGTTCAGCGCGTTGATCTCCTGGCGGTAAACGGAGATCTCCTCGCGTATCTGTGCCGCCCTGTCATCTGCCGCGGGCTGATCCCCCTGGCAGGAAGGAAAGGAAAGGCTCAGCAGGGCTGCCAGGACAAGGGCAAGGAGTCCTGGTTGTCGGCCAAAGGCGCTCGATGATACTTTCTTTTGGATCTGCTTCATAAACTGAATTCCTTTGTTGGATGGGTTCAATGGCCTGGGGGTTTATCTGCCCAGGGCTTTATCCATATTGTTTTGTGCGCTGAGCATGTCAAACAAGGCCTGGTAATAGTTGGCCTGTGTGGTCAGCAGCTGGTCGTTGGCCTGGGTCAGCTCCATGCTCCCGGTCATCCCTTCCTGGTACATGATGGTGGTACGTTGCAGGATCCGCCTGGCCAGCTCAAGGTTCTCCCTTTCGTTGAGATAGCGGTCGCTGGCTGTCTGAAATGCTGAGCTGGCTTCCTCCAGCTGCAGAAGGAGTGCCTGGTTTACTTCGAGCCGGTCAAGGCGGGCCTTTTCCAGCTCCAGCCTGGCCTGTTGCACCTGGGAGGAGCGCATGCCACTGGAAAAGATGGGGATGTTGAGGTTCACCGCGAAGAAGGTGTTGGGGAACCACGCCATGCTGTCGTCAAAGAAGTTAAAACTGTCGCGCATGGCCATCTCCTGGCGGACGAACGAAGCGGAGAGGGTGGGCAGGTAGGCTGACTGCTCCCGGCGCAGGGCCATGAACCTCATTTGCTCTTGCGATTGTGCAATCTGATAGTCCACATGCTGTTCCACAATCAGGCTGTCGCCTGGCATCGCATTGGTGATCAGCTGCCCGTGCAGCGACTCAAGTGAATCACTCAGGTGGACCTCCTGTGAGAGCTCCAGTCCGATCTGGAACTTTAACAGGCCGGTGGTAACATCCTTTTGCCTCTGGAGCGCGGCAAGCTGGTTTTCGATATTGGCCACGTTAAGCTGCAGCTGATCCACATTGATGGGATCGGTAAAGCCCTCCTCCAGCAACTGCCTGCTTTCATGAAGCATCCTGCGCATGTTCTCCAGGTTTCCGCTGACCACACTGAGATTGTCCCTGGCCAGCAGGACAAGGATATAGGTCTCGGTCACTGTGTTTCTGACCTCCCGGGCCGACCGGTGCAGGTTCTGCGCTGCCAGCTCCCTGAATATTCTCGAGGCACGGAGCCCGACAATATACTGCCCGTCGAACAGGAGCTGTTCTATGGAGGCGGAGGCTGTGAGGTTGTGTTGGGTGCCGAAACGGATCTCTTCAAACTCACCGGGCTCTCCACCGAAGAATTCGGCGGGGATCAGGGAGGTGGGTATATCGATGAAGTAATTGTAACCCAGGCTTGCGCTGATCTGTGGCAGTCCGGCCGCGGTCGTCTCCCACACCTGT